>NZ_JAHEBC010000203.1 GCF_024642405.1 Algoriphagus sp.
AATGGGGTATTGAATCACAAAAGCTTTGGGATCTATTTTTTCGATTGCGGTCAATAATCGTGTTACCTCCAACCTAGTGATTACACAAAAGAGCACTTTACGATCAGGGAGCTGTTTTGCTTTGTCTCCATAGCCTCCGTCAGATTTTAAAACAGTGACACCACGGCCTAAATCAAAAGAGATCATTTGCTTGATGTCTTCATTTTGGGGAGACATGATCATCACACCGAGGTATTCTTCTACTCCATTGATAAAGAAGTCAACGGTTTTTGAAGCTGAAATATAGGTCAGCATGGAATACATGGCTGTTTCCAGATTGACAAGGACTGCCGCTAGGGCAAAAAGAAACACATTGAAAATGGTGATAAAATCACCAACAGTCAGGCTGGATTTCCGGCTGACGGAGATTGCCAAAACTTCCGTGCCATCAATCACAGCTCCTCCTCGAATGGCAAAACCAATTCCTGTTCCTAGGAAAAAACCTCCGAAAACCGCAATCAACAATTTATCCGCTGTGATAGTAGGCACTTCTATATAATGCACCAAAAGTGCCAAACCAAAAATTGCCAGGCTCGATTTGATGGCAAAAGCCAAAGAAAACTGCCGGGCTCCAAGAAGTATAAATGGTATGTTGACCAAAACGATCAGAACGGAAAGGTTGACCGGAGTCAAAATTTCCAACAAAAGTGACATTCCCATGGCACCACCATCAAAAAAACCATTCGGCAGAAGGAATCCTTTCAATCCAATACTTGCCATGCATATACCAATGGAAATAAAGAGAAAATCTTTCCAGGTATTCCAGGCAGTCAACCTTGAAATTATACTCTGCTTTTCAGTCAAAACGGTTTGATGATTCATATTGTAAAATAAAGCTTTTAATAAGTGGATAAAAAGTAGTTTCAAGTAAGGATTCTGACTATTTTTTGGTTACCATAGCAAAGAGTAAATCAGAATAAATTATTAGAGAACAAATTCAAATATGAAATTTTACTAAGGATTCAAAATATTTCAATTAGTTAAAAAATTGATCTTTTTATTGTGTATTTACTTTCTGTAAAATAGAAATGGTAAAAAAATGATCAGATAATGTGAATAAATTTGACTTTTATCTATTTTAACCTATCTTATTTAACCTCAAATTTTAAAGTGAGTTTTTAATGAAAACAGATGGATATAGTGCGGGGGAACATTTTGACGAAATGTTTACTTCGGAAGGAAAAGTTCGTCCTCATTACGAAGGTTTTTTCAATTTTTTGGATAAAGCTTCTGCAAAAAAAATGAAGCATCTCCAATTCTCCGCTAATAAGACCCAATTAGCGATGGGAATGACATTTAATGTTTATCATGATAACCAGGGGATGGAAAAAATCCTTCACTTGGATATTATACCTAGGATCATTTCCAACGCTGAATGGAAAAAATTGGAAGCGGGACTTAAACAACGGGTCTATGCATTGAATTTATTTCTTCAAGATATTTACAATGATCAGAAGATATTAAAAGATGGAATAGTCCCTGCTGAATTGATATTAAAAAGTAAGGATTATTTAAAGCCTTGTATCGGTTTGACTCCTCCAAAAGGTATTTGGTGCCATATCACGGGGACCGATTTGGTCAGGGATAAAAATGGAGAGTATTATATTTTAGAAGATAATCTCCGATGTCCTTCAGGTGTTTCCTATATGTTAGAAAGTAGGGAAATAATTAAGAGAGTATATCCTGATTTGTTTATCCAGAAAGGAGTAATGCCCGTCTCTGATTACCCTGCAAAGCTTCTAAAGATGTTGCAGAATATTAGTGGCAAAGCAAAACCTGTTGTAGGAGTTCTTACCCCTGGTATTTATAATTCTGCCTATTTCGAACACTCTTATTTGGCTCTACAAATGGGAGTTGAATTAGTCAGTGGGGTTGATTTGATAGTTGAAAATAAAAAAGTGTATATGCAAACAACAAAGGGTTTGCAGCAGATCGATGTAATTTATCGAAGAATCGACGACACCTTTTTAGATCCTTTGGTATTCAATCCAGAATCTA
The DNA here is from genome assembly GCF_024642405.1 of Algoriphagus sp. Classification (GTDB taxonomy): domain Bacteria; phylum Bacteroidota; class Bacteroidia; order Cytophagales; family Cyclobacteriaceae; genus Algoriphagus. The sequence goes on from NZ_JAHEBC010000203.1 coordinate 2,038, forward strand.
TGTTGGGTGTTCCAGGGATTTTTGAAGCATATAAGGCAGGAAATATTGGATTGGCAAATGCTCCAGGAACTGGCGTGGCAGATGATAAAGCTGTCTATGCCTATGTTCCTAAAATCATAAAATATTATTTAAACGAAGATCCGATCCTTAATAATGTCCCTACTTATTTATGTAGAGAAGAAGAGGATAGAAAATATGTACTTGATAATATTCATAATTTGGTTGTGAAGGAGACCAATGCTGCCGGAGGATATGGTATGCTGATAGGCCCTAAGTCAACCAAAGAAGAGCACGAGCATTTCAAAATACTTATTAAGAATAACCCAACAAATTATATCGCTCAACCTACACTATCCTTGTCGACAGTTCCAAGTCTTACTGATGAGGGAGTGGTAGGAAGACATGTGGATTTGAGACCTTATATTTTGTATGGAGAGAATATTGAAGTAATTCCTGGCGCATTAACCCGCGTTGCTCTCAAAAAAGGATCTCTTGTAGTGAATAGTTCACAGGGAGGTGGAAGTAAAGACACTTGGGTATTATATAACTAAAAAAATTTATGCTAAGTAGAGTAGCAAATCATATTTATTGGCTGGGGAGATACCTGGAGAGAGCAGAAAACTATGCTCGTTTTATTGATGTGAATTTTAATTTGATGCAGGATCTTCCAATGGATCTCAAGGAACAGTGGCAACCGTTGATAGCAGCGACGGGTGATTTGAATGCATATTTAGAGACGCATAAAACTTTCTCTCGCGATCAGGTTTTATTCTTTTTGTCTTTTGATGAGAAGAATCCTAATTCGATGATCAATTCCATTAATCAAGCAAGGGAAAATGCTCGTATCATACGAGAAAATCTAAGTAAAGAAACTTGGGAAGAAGTCAATGAGCTCTATTATATGATTAAGCATGGAGCCGAAAAAAAAATCTGGAAAAAGGAAGATCCAAGAGTGTTTTTTGAAAAAATCAAGAACCAGATTTTACTTATTTATGGAATTGCTGATAATACAGTTGCTAGGATTGAAGGATGGTTTTTTAGACAACTTGGACAATTCCTTGAGAGAGCGGATCAAACATCCCGGATTTTAGATGTGAAATACCATATTTTATTGCCATCTCCGGAAGAAGTGGGCACGCCTTTGGATTTCCTCCATTGGATGGCATTATTGAAATCTGTGACGGGATTTAATTCTTACAGAAGGCTTTATGGAAACATTGATCCTGCTGGTGTAGTGGAGTTTTTAGTTCTGAATAAATATTTCCCAAGATCTATTTACTATTGTATTAAAGAAGCTGAAAAATGTTTACTTAATATTTCAGGCAATACTGCGGGTGGATTTCAGAATTCAGCTGAAAAAGCATTGGGAGAACTTCGATCCAAATTGGAATTCGCTGAAGTAGGAGAGATTATCAACATAGGTTTGCATGAATATCTAGATAGCTTACAGTTGAAAATCAATCACATTTCAAATCACGTGAATGATAATTTCTTTAAAATAAAAGATAACGTGATACAACAGTCTCAAACAAGTGAACAATCGTAAAATAGAGATTGATTTTTCTGAAGGTTAGGACTTAGATCAATTTGAAGTTTTTATTATGGCAATGACCCTAAATCATTATCTGAAAATCAGGTAATGCTAAAAATACTTTTCGAAGAAATCCAAGAAAAATCTAAATGCGGTTACAAGTTCAACATATCACTGAGTATACTTATGAAAATCAGGTTTTCTTAGGTGTTCATCACCTTTATTTAATGCCTCAGTATAGGCTTCATTTTGAAATAGCCGAACAAAGCATGCTAATCGACCCCTTGCCTGAAAATCAAAGTTCCAGACAAGATTTATCTGGAAATTTTTATTCTTTGATTTGGTTTTCCGACCTCACTAATTCCTTAAAAATTACAAGTAGTCTGGGGTTAGAACTAAAGAGTTTTAATCCTTTTACTTTTCTGGTAGATGATCAGTTTATTCAATCTTTTGAAAACAGCCCTTATCCAAGATTCAACTATTCGGGATTGGAAAAGAATTTAGTTTCTTATTTTATTTTTGATGATAGAGTGGAGGAATTCCAGAATTTAATATCTCATTGTTGGAAGGGCAGCTATGATTTAATAGGGTTTTTGGTAAGAATTACATCGGCAATAAAAGAAAGATGGGATCACATTATTAGGCATGAGGAAGATATTTGGGAACCTAGATTTACATTTAATTCAAAAAAGGGTTCATGCAGGGATTTGGCATGGATGCTTATGAATATCCTTGGGAATTTGGGACTTGCTTCAAGATTCATTAGTGGATATGCTTTCAATCCTGAATTAAATGATGGGCATGAGTTACATGCTTGGTTGGAAGTTTTTCTTCCAGGAGCAGGGTGGATTGGGCTGGATCCAAGTCTTGGCTTATTGACTGACCATCGTTATATCCCTTTGGCCGCTCATGCCAAACCAAAATTGGCTTCTCCAGTTCAGGGTTCTTTTTCTGGATTGGGAAATTCAACACTGACTACGAATGTTCAAATCAAACTTATTGAAAGTTAATTTGCGTAAACTCCTGAATCTGGTTTTTCAAAAATAGAATCATCAAAAGGTTCATCCAGCAAAAGAATATCGGCAAAACTGACCTGATATTTTATCCCTTTCGTAGAATCGTTTTCAAAGTTGTAGCCCGTTAAGATCCTGGGGAAAAACAACCCATCAGCGTTTCTGTAATCATCATATTTCAACGCGCTAAATGAAGGAGAGGAATTTCCAAAGTATGTCACTGTATATAGTAAGTATTCCAATCTTCCTGTTTCCGGATTTAATAACATGAAATATTGGTCATCCGGAGACTTTCCATTTTCAGGACTCATGGTAGCTTGAAGTGTTTTATATGAAACTCCATTCAGCATCTTATTTTCTACTTGGGATACGGTGATTCCGGGATCTGTGAAAACATATGGAATAGAATAAAAGTAGAAATACAAATTATGATAGAAATCAATTGAAGTGCCTCCAAAAGCATCTCTGGAAGGGCTTACCCAAGTCCCTTCCTCATCTTTACCAATTGAAAAATTCGAAGCATCCAGCCTTATTTTGCGAGAATCTAAATTAACAAAGTAATTTTCCTGGGTGAGGTTAGTTTCATGGATCATTGAATAACTCATTGCTTTCGCACGAATCCACTTTGACCAGTCACCATGAGCATCTAATAACTCTTTATACTCTGGGCTGACCTCGGGAATTTCTTTTACTGAGGATTCTGAACAGGAACTGAAGAGTAAGATTGAAAATAAAATAAGGATTGAATAGGAAGATTTCATATAGAAATAAAGTGAATTAGGGGAGGACAAAGTAAAATAAATAGTCCATTAATCCATAAGTAATCCTTTAGTCAGAATTTTTTTATAAAAAATTAAATGGAATTAGTCTAAATAACAATTAGGATTATTATTTTTGGCAATCGTAACGAAAAACACGAGTTGCACTCAACCTATTGACCTATTAAGCCAATTATGAATTTATCTACTATTTGGAAATCAATAAGAAACATTGCAAATGAGATCCACCTGTATGCAGGATTGATTTCAGGGATTATAGTAATAGCAGTCTGTTTAAGTGGGACCATCTATGTTTACAATTCCGAGATCAGGGAATTGTCAAATCCAGAACTCTATCAAGTTGAAAAATCAGGATCTCGACTCCTAGCTGAAGATTTAAAATTGATTTTAGAATCAAAACTAGATTCAAAAGTAGTGGGTGTTAACTGGAATAATGATCCTTACCAAAGTGTGCAGTTTACTCTGAAAAAAGAGGAAGAAAAGGGGAGAGGGACGACTTATTTTATCAATCCATATTCTGCTGAGGTATTGGGTGATGCAAGTGTGAAAACTTCAGCGGCAGAATTCATGGGCTATATGTTTAGTCTGCATCGCTGGTTAATGCTAGATAGAATTGAAGCACCAATTTTGGAGAGCATGTCTAATCGGGATCTTGGGAGATTAATTAACGGCATTGCCACTTTACTATTTACCTTAGGAGTTATTACAGGTATTGTTCTGTGGGTTCCAAAAAAGGTTAAAAACTGGAAACAGGGATTAAAAGTGAAATGGAATGCTAATTGGAAGAGAGTCAATCATGATTTACACAATACCTTGGCTTTTTATTCATTGATTTTTTTGCTTTTGATGGGAGCAACTGGCCCATTTTGGTCTTTTCAATGGTATAGAGAAGGGTGGCAAAAAACATGGGATACTTATAGAGATCCAAATGAAAAATCAGAAGTCCTTGAAGAGCCAAAACCGTTAATAATATCTTCCAGTGAAATTTATACCCTGGATGAAATAATGGAAGCTTCAAATAAAGTCTTGCCTTACAAAGGGATTTATAGAATTTCCCTTCCTGAAAATCAGACAGAACTGGTAACTGTGAGTAAATACAAAACAGGATTTTTTGCAAGATCGGGTTCAGATCAAGTTAAAATAAATCCTAACTCGATGGAAGTAGTGGAGGCCAATCTATTTTCAGAGCTACCGTTTAGACAGCAAGTTGGCCGATCAGTCAAATCACTTCACACAGGAGATATTTTTGGACAGTTCACAAAGTTTATTTGGTTTATAGCCTGTTTGATCGCGACCAGTCTTCCTATTTCAGGTACACTGATTTGGCTCAATAAGAAGAAAAAGAAAACTTCTAAGAAAAAGCCAGTGGAAAAAAGGAATTTAGAAATGGCTTAACTTCTTCAAAAGTGGTTAAGATTTCTTTGTGAGTTCATGTCTTTTCCTGAGTTCAAAAGGCTAACTTGAGTTCAAAACAATCCACCACATGAAGAATTTTTTTTCCTTCATCTTTTTAGTCATTAATTTTTTTGCTGTTCAGGCTCAAGAAAAG
>NZ_JAHEBC010000204.1 GCF_024642405.1 Algoriphagus sp.
TCTTGTTTGGACTCCTAGCCAAGTAGGTCCTTCGGGATCCTATAATGATAAGATTGCTCACTTTTTGCTGTTTTTTGGGCTGTCTATCAATGGTTGCTTCAAGTTCCAAAAACCTGAAAAGCTCGTTGAGGCATTGATTTGGATTATTCTTTTTGGATTGATGACTGAATTTGTTCAAAAATTTGTCCCCGGAAGAGATATGGATCTTTATGATGGGATAGCAGATACGATGGGAGTAATTGCAGGGTACTATTTTTATAAAGCATATTCCAATAAACTCGATAAATTGCTAATTAAAATCGGGGCATAAATAAATCTCTAAGCTGATCGATTTAAGATTTTTGACAAGTTGTTTTAATTGTAATTTATTCGTTGTAGCTGGTTTGAAAATCTATTTTGTTAAAAGAGAATCAATATTCAGAGAATTAGAATGAAAGGAATAATATCGACTATCTTGTTTGGAGTCTTTCTTACTGTTTCAAGCAGCTTTGGGCAACAACCTAACATTCTCTGGATTACTATTGAAGATACTTCTCCTCAGTTTATAGGAAGCTATGGGAATAAGGATTCGAAGACCCCGATAATGGATAAATTCACTCAGGAAGGAGTTCAGTTTACCAATGCTTTTTCAACTGGAACTGTTTGTTCACCAAGTAGATCCGCCATCATTACCGGAGTAAAGACCTATGAATTGGGAACTGGGAATCACAGAAGTAATTACGCTATTCCATCTGAAATAAAGGGCTTTCCTTATTTTCTAAAACAAGCTGGCTATTATGTGAGCAACAATAGTAAAACAGACTATAATGTTGCCAATCCACAGGATTTTATTGCTGAAGCTTGGAATGAAAGTTCTGGAAATGCGGGTTGGTGGAAGAGATCAAATGGGCAACCTTTCTTTGCTGTATTTAACTTTGATGAATCACATCAGTCCAGAACCATGACAAATCCATATGATTGGTATTTGGAAAACGTCTTGTATAAATTACCGGAAGAAGAAAGAATTGGAGAAAGTGATTTTGAAATGCCTCCAGTTTATCGGGATAGCCCTGAGATGAGAAAGCAAATGGCTAGGGTATACAATAGCTTGAAGTTGACTGATAATAGAATCGGTGAACTTATTGACAGATTGAAAGGGGATGGGCTATTGGAAGAAACAATAATTTTCATTTTTGCGGATCATGGTGAAGGAATGCCTAGAGGAAAAACCAATGGAATTGATTATGGCTATCGCGTTCCTTTCACGATTTGGTTTCCAGAAAAATATGCACAGCTCTCTCCTTGGGGAACTGCCACGATCACCGATGAACTCATCAGCTTTGAAGACTTGGCACCAACAATGATCAGTTTTGTCGGGGGCAAAGTTCCTTCATACCTAAAAGGAAGATTTTTATTAGGGGAAGAAAGGAGTAGTGAAGCAGGTAAATTGTTTCTTTCTTCAGATCGATCTGATAATGGGGTAGATATGGTTCGGACTGTTACGGATGGCCGATTTGTTTATTCTAGGAACTTTATGCCATTTATGCCCGAGGCTAGATATATCCGATACATGGAGATTGGAGATATTAAGCAGATTATGAGAAAAGATTTAGAGGATGGTGTATTGAATCCATTGCAAAAAAGTCTCTTTGAACCGCGTCATCCCGAAGTTCTTTATGATTTGAAAAATGATCCATGGGAAACAACTAATTTAATTGACCTGCCAGAGTATGCTGCATTGGCAGATGAAATGAGAGTTTCCCTAGATTCTCATTTATCTGAGCGAAGGGATGTGCTATTCTTACCTGAGTTTGAATTGGAGAAAATATCTGAATATTCTAATCCTTATGACTTTCGGGAGGATAAAACCCAATACCCATTTGAAAAGATTTATCAAGTGGCAAAATTATCAGGCTTCCAAAATGAAAAAGTATTGAGGCAGCAATTGAAGTTTTTGAAAAGTGAAAATGAAATTGAAAGGTATTGGGCAGCCATAGGATTGAGATCTCAAAATATACCCATGCTTTTACCTTTTACAGATAATTTTGAAGAGGCATTAAATGATTCTTATGCTCCCGTTTCCATAACAGCAGCTGCAATACTCTACGAACTGAATCAAAGTGAGCTTGCAATTGAAAGGCTTAATCAATTTGTTTTGAGCACGAATTCTCATTTCTCCTTGATGGCAATTAATTACTTGCTATATACCGATAAGAAGGAACCGTTTATTGAATCCGTCAAAAAAGTTTATGAAAGTGAATCCTCAGATTATAATATTTCTGCAGCCAGTAAGGACTTCTTAGGGAGTCTCGGATTAATCCCAAATAATTTTGAGTATCGATAGAATCGCAAGAACTTATTGCTGGTATTTAAAGCTTGACTCACTTTATAAAAGTGTTTTAGATTGCCTAAAAGCAAAGTTTATTTAATTGGTTGGAAAAAGAGGAAAAGTTAAAGAATAAATTATATATCTATAAATGAAAACTAACAGAATTACCCTAGGTTGGCTTTGCCTTTTAACCCTGTTATCATCTTTTTTTGTAGCCTGTAAATCAAATGAGACAGAAACAAATCTAGCAGAAGTCCAAAAACCAAATATCATCTTTATTTACATGGATGATCTAGGTTATGGAGATGTAAGTGCTTATCAGGCAGGTACTTTAATAACCCCGAATTTTGATAAACTAGCCAATGAAGGACTCCGGTTTACAAATGCTTATGCTTCTTCTGCTACTTGTACTCCCAGTAGGTATGCAATTCTTACAGGGACTTATCCTTGGAGAAATGAGAATGCGAAGATTTTGCCTGGAACAGCTCCTCTTTTAATTGACCCTGCTCAGATGACTATTCCAAAAATGCTAAAGCAGGTTGGATATAATACGGGAGTGGTTGGTAAATGGCATTTAGGATTGGGGAATGGAAATGTGGATTGGAATAAAGAAATTTCTCCAGGTCCAAATCAGGTCGGCTTTGACTATTCTTATATCATGGCAGCTACTCAAGATCGAGTTCCTACTGTCTATATACAAAATGGAAATGTAGTGGGACTTGATCCAAATGATCCAATTCTTGTGAGTTATGATATGAATTTTGAGGGCGAACCCACAGCAATTTCAAATCCTGAAATGCTAACCATGAAATGGCATCACGGTCATAATAACAGTATTGTCAATGGTATCCCAAGAATCGGTTTTATGAAAGGGGGCGAAGCGGCAAAGTGGTCTGATATTGATATGGCGGATCATTTTTTGGAGAAAGCAAAAGCGTATGTGAAAGAAGAAGCGCAAAAAGATGCCCCATTCTTTTTATACTATGCCATGCAGCAGCCTCATGTGCCAAGAACGCCGCATCCAAGATTTGAAGGAACCTCAGGAATGGGACCTAGAGGAGATGCTATTTTGGAAGCAGACTGGATAGTTGGGGAATTTTTGAAAGAATTGGAGTCTCAAGGAATCCTAGAAAACACCTTGATTATTTTTTCCAGCGATAATGGGCCTGTTTTGAATGATGGTTATTATGATGATGCGGTAGAAAAAATTGGTAATCATACTCCAGCTGGTCCTTTTCGCGGAGGTAAATACAGTCTATTTGAAGCAGGTACAAGACTTCCTTTTATTGCTTATTGGAAGGGTAAAATTCAACCTGCAGTTTCCGATGCCATGATTACTCAGATTGATTTGTTTGAATCTCTTTCGGCTTTGGTAGGAAGTGAAGCCAAGACAAATGATAGTGAAAATCTATTGGATGTTTTGTTGGGAAATAGTCAGAAGGGGAGAGAAGAGTTCGTTTTAGAAGCAACAAGTCGAACTGCCTACAGAAAAGGCGATTGGGCGATGATTCCTCCTTACAATGGCCCTGCCCTTCAGACCAGTGTAAATATTGAATTGGGTAATCTAAAAGAATATCAGTTGTATAATCTAAAAGATGATCCCTCACAACAAACCAATCTGGCCGAATCTAACCCTGAAAAACTAGTTGAAATGATCAATGGGTTTGAGGCGATTCGAGGAGAAAATGGAAATCAAATAGAAGCTTTGGAATTGAAATAGAGCTTTGTTTTAATTTAGATCTTGTTTCGATTCTGTATTTATCTAGACTTTTTTTTAAGCCTTATCTTAAAGTATTTTCTAGATCAGATTACTTCAATTGAAAATTAGTTGATTAGGTCATTTGGCTTTTGGTTTATATCTTGTAAATGAAATTTTATTTATTAAAATTTTTAAAAAATTAACAAGATCCAAAGTATCAATTGTCTGGACTCTTTATTTAATAGCCCTTTCAAATTTGATAAAAAAACCTCTGGAGAGATTCAAATTCATCCAAACATCTGATCCTAGGTGAATAGATTAATGAGAAAAAGAGGAAAGATTTAGATTCATAAAACCTTAAAATAACCAAAATGAAAAAAGAAGAATCTCGACGAACTTTTATTAAAAAGACTGCGATCGCGGGAACTGCAGCTATGATCGCACCTACCATCATTCCGGCATCAGCTTTTGGAGCAAATGATAGAATTAATGCGGCTGTATTGGGGATAAACGGGAGAGGGAATTCGCATATTCAAGGCTTTATGGCCCAAAAGGATGTTCAAGTGACCACGCTTTGTGATCCTGATATGAATCTTTTGGTTGATCGTCAAAAGACGTTTAAGGAGAAATACAATATGGATGTCGCCTTGGAGCAAGATCTCCGACGTGTCATGGATAATAAAGATATTGATGTAATCAGTTTGGCAACTCCTAATCATTGGCATGCTTTGGCTACGATCTGGGCTTGTCAGGCGGGGAAAGATGTCTACGTAGAAAAGCCTGGATCGCATAATATCTGGGAAGGTAGAAAGATGGTGGAGGCCGCAAACAAGTATGATAGAATTGTGCAGCATGGAGTGCAATTGAGGAGTTCCCCTGCTGTGCAAGAGGCTATCCAATTGATGCGTGATGGATATATAGGAAGGGTTTATATGGCTCGGGGTTTGGTATTTAGAATGAGAGGAGATATTGGAGATAAAGGTTTCTCGCCTGTACCAGAAGGCTTGGATTACGACCTTTGGACAGGACCAGCACCGAAAAGACCATTTACGCATAACTTGGTGCATTACAACTGGCATTGGAACTGGGATTATGGAAATGGAGATGTAGGAAACCAAGGAATCCATGAAACAGATCTTTGTATGTGGGGATTGGATGTTGGGTTTCCAACCGAAATCACCTCTATGGGGGGTAAGTTTCTTTGGGATGACAGTAAAGAGGTGCCAGAAGTTTTGACATCTATTTATAACTACCCAGAGGAGAAAAAGATCATTCAATTCGAAGTGAGACCTTGGTACACCAACTCTGAAGGAGGAGCTACTGTAGGCAATATCTTCTATGGAGACAAGGGGTATATTGTGGTGGATGGTTATGATAAATACCAATCCTTCTTAGGTCCTGATCGTACTCCGGGTAAATCTGGAGATGATGGAGGAGTTGCAGCTTCAGGAATGGATAGAGGAGCAGGAGGAACAGATGGACATTTTGCTAATTTTATAGATGCTGTTCGAAAGCATGATAGATCCATTTTAAATGGCCCGGTTGAAACGGCACACTTGTCTTCAGGATTAGCTCATTTGGGCAATATCGCTTATAGGCTTGGAAGAGTGCTGCATTTTGATCCAAAATCAGAGACTTTCGTGAATGATGCAGATGCGGATAAAATGTTGACTAGAAATTATAGACCAGGCTTTGAAGTTCCGGAAATTGTATGATAAATAATAACTGATTCTAAAACCTGTTGGGAAATTCCTGACAGGTTTTTTTGTTCAGGATTTGAATTGGATGATTTATAATTCCTTTAATAAATTCAATACTATAATTTCATCGATAAAAAGACTCCAAAACCTTTGACTTGGTACTATGAATCATACTTTATCAAAATGTAGCATTTTGCTTTTTTCTTGCTTTGCGTTTTGTACTCAAAAAGAAAACAATGAAAAATTGATAAATGAATCAAGACCTATTGATTTTGAGTTAGTTAAATACAACAATCCCGGTACAACTTCTTTTTTGGGAGTAGGCCTTTGGGCTTGGCCCATGCCAATGGATTTTGATGGAGATGGCGATATGGATATGCTGGTTTCCTGCCCTGATAAACCTTTCAATGGGCTATATTTTTTTGAAAATACCACTGGCGAAGAATTTCCCGATTTCGCGGCTCCGATTAGACTAGGAGATGCCATTAAGAATGTTCAAGTATCTCATATTGAGGAAGGAGTGAAAGTCAATATTCCCGGGGCTGAGTTGGTAGATTTCAAGTCCAGTTTAGGAAGTAATGAGAAGGTGCTTTTTGATTCCGAGGAACTAAAGAAAGGTTTTGAAAAAGTTCGCTTTAATCAATGGAAAATGGTGGATTATGAAGGGGATGGAGACTTGGATGTAGTGGTAGGAATTGACGATTGGGCAGATTATGGCTGGGATAATGCCTACAATGAAAAAGGAGAATGGACCAATGGTCCCTTGCATGGGTTTGTATTTCTTTTGGAGAATGTCAATGGAACCTATACAAATCGTGGTAGAATTAAAGCTGGGGGTAAAACCTTAGATGTTTATGGAGCCCCTTCTCCAAATTTTGCAGATTTTGACGGGGATGGAGATCTTGATTTGATCTGCGGTGAGTTTTTGGATAAAATGACCTATTTCGAAAATATTGGAACCCGCCAAAATCCCAATTATAAATCAGGGGTCTTTTTGAAAAATGATGAAGGCCTTATTAAAATGGATCTGGAGATGATTATTCCAGTGGCTGTGGACTGGGATCAGGATGGGGATATAGATCTGGTAGTAGGGGATGAAGATGGCCGGGTTGCCTTGGTGAAAAATACCGGAAAGTTGAGTGAACATGTTCCGGTTTTTGAATCTCCAAAATATTTTAGGCAGAAAGCCGATAA
>NZ_JAHEBC010000022.1 GCF_024642405.1 Algoriphagus sp.
GGATTAGACTTATTATTCTTCTTTTTTCCAACCAGTCGCTTTGATTTAAAGCATAGATCAAAGGCAAAGTCATCTTCTTTTCTTTGATATCAATACCAACTGGCTTTCCGATTTCATCTTCGCCATAATCAAAAAGATCATCTTTGATCTGAAATGCCATTCCTACCTTTTCGCCAAAGGTTCTCATTTTATCAATCAACTCAGTTTCATTGTCATTACTGGAAGCTCCTACTGCGCAGCAAGAAGCAATTAAACTTGCTGTTTTCTGGCGGATTATTTGATAATAAACTTCTTCTGTAATGTCGAGTTTTCTAGCTTTGGCAATTTGAAGTAACTCACCTTCAGACATTTCCTTAACGGTATTTGAAACGATTTTAAGGAGATGAAAATCCTCATTATCTACGCTTAACAATAAACCTCTCGAAAGTAAATAGTCTCCAACTAGAACCGCGATTTTATTTTTCCAGAGGGCATTTACGGAGAAAAAGCCTCTTCTATAATTGGAATCATCCACAACATCATCATGGACGAGGGTTGCCGTATGTAATAATTCTATCAATGCAGCTCCTCTATGGGTGGATTCATTGATACCTCCGGTAATTCCAGCAGTCAAAAAAACAAACATCGGTCGCATTTGCTTTCCTTTTCGCTTCACGATGTAGTTCATGATATGGTCTAAAAGCTTGACTTTGCTTTTCATTAAGCCCCGAAACTTTTGTTCGAACTCTGCCATTTCGGCTTCAATGGGAACTTGTATTTGTTTGAGGTCAGCTTTCATCCGATGAATTGTGTCGTAAAAATAATACCCTTTCTTTCATGGGCAAGGAATATCACCTTCATAGATTAAGAATCCTTACGATTGGCTATTTATTATGACTTTTTTGTAACTTAAATAGGATTTATTTAACACCTTAACTTCACCTAGCTAATTCTGTTATGAAAAACATCAGTATTGAAATCAAATGGGCCTTCATTTTTGTTCTCATGATGCTTGCTTGGATGTTCTTGGAGAAGTCTTTGGGCTGGCATGATGAGTTGATAGACCAGCATTCCTCATTTACAAATCTGGTTGCGATTCCTTCTATTATAATTTATGTATTTGCACTTTTGGACAAAAAAAAGAACTATTACCATGGTCAGATGTCTTATAAAGAGGGATTTTTATCAGGGGTGATAATTTCCGTTATAGTCGCCGTTTTAAGTCCTTTTTCTCAATATATCACGGTTGAATATATTACGCCTGAATTTTTTAGTAATATGATAGAATATTCTGTGAGTTCAGGAGCTTTGACACAGGAAGAAGCTGAAGGGTGGTTTAACCTGAAAAGTTATATGATCCAATCAGTGATTGGTGCTTTGGTAATGGGAATAATTACCGCTGCAATTGTAGCTATTTTCACAAAATCAAAGAAGCCAGGGTGAGTTAATGAAATAGGTGGAGTTTAAGCAAAAGGCTTTTGTTATCTTTGAAGCGTTTTTAAATTGGAATTCCACTTGGAGGAAAAATATCTTAAACATAAGTACGAACCAATCATTCCAAGTAAGAATGAGTGGCCTGTTGTGAAGCTGGCGCGAGAACGGAAAGAATTCGTCAAGAAAGTCTCTGATCTTGCAGAAGAAAGGATTTTGAATTTAGCAGAAAAAAATCCAGATATCCTAAAAGAGGAATTGGAGACAACTTTGTACAGAGAAAAACTCCGGATTAAGCAAAATCCATGGGTTGTAGATCCTGATGATGAAAGTTCTTTTTGGCGGGAAGTTAAAGCATCTTTACTTCAAATCAATTCAGCTACTGGATTATCAAAGATTGAAAAAATTCAAGAATATAAATCCATTTTGAATAGAATTACCTCTCGCTATGCAGAGGAAATTGCTAGTAATTTTAAACATACTCATTACAAATTTACGAGAAGTGTTGTCACTTTTGGATTCTCTCGATTACTCAATGCAGCCAGAGTAAAAGGATTTAGATCGATTTTCAGCAAGCAGTATTCACTTCAGGATAAGATTCAAATTACTGGAGAAACAGACCAATTGAGGGATCTGGCAACCAAAGGAACTATTGTCATGGTTCCTACACATTTTAGTAATCTTGACAGTATTTTAATAGGTTGGATAATTTCTGTTTTAGGCTTACCTCCATTTATTTATGGTGCTGGATTGAACCTATTTAACATTTCAATTTTCGCTTATTTCATGAATTCTCTTGGGGCTTATAAAGTGGACCGACGAAAGAAGAATTTGCTTTATTTAGAAACTTTAAAGACCTATTCTAAAGAGGCCATTCAGTTTGGTTGTCATAGCCTTTTCTTTCCCGGCGGAACAAGGTCGAGAAGTGGAATGATTGAATCCAGACTAAAACTTGGCTTATTGAGTACAGCGATTGAGGCGCAAAGGGCTAACTTTCAAAACGGCCTAAATGATATATCCGGAAAAGTCTTCGTCGTGCCAGTTACAATTAATTACCACTTTGTACTAGAAGCGCCTAGTTTGATTAGAGATCATTTAAGTATTACTGGGCAAGAGAGATATTATAAAGAGAATGATGAGTTCTCAAACTCATACAAAATCTCAAAATTCCTTTTGAAGTTCTTTACTAAAGGATCAGATATTTCTGTTTCTATTGGGAAAGCGATGGATGTTCTTGGCAACTATGTTGATGAGGATGGAAACAGTCTAGATAAAAAGGGGAGAAGTATAAATACAAGAGATTACTTTTTATCTGAAGGTGTCGTGACCGTGGATCAACAAAGGGAAGAAGAGTATACAAATATGCTTGGAAGGCGTATTGTGGAAGAATTTCATAAAATCAATCGTGTCTTTAGTTCGCATTTAGTGGCATTTACAGCCTTTGAAATGATTCAATCAACCAATAGAAAATTAGATCTCTTCGACTTGATCCGATTGCCTGAAGAAGAAATCGTTCTATCCTATGATGAGTTTAAAGTTAATTGCCAAAGGGTTATGAATAGGGTCTATGAACTTAAATCAAAAGGTTTAATAAACGTTGCTCCGCACCTTCAACAAGAGATGGATGAAATCATCAAGCATGGATTGGATAACGTTGGAATGTACCATGCAAAACGTCCTCTAATTCGAAATGAGCAAGGTGATATTGTCACTGAAGACATGAGTTTACTTTATTTTTATCACAATAGATTGACTGGATATGGCCTCGAAAAACTCTTCTAATACCAAAGTTAAATGGATTGGAGTGATAGGAGTCGGTAGCTTTGGAACGGCTATAGCAAATATGCTGGCAGAAAAGAACCCCGTAATGGTTTATGCCAGAAAAGAGGAGGTAGTTCAAGAAATAAATACGAAGCATACTGCCCAAGGAAAACCTTTAAACCCAGGGATAAAAGGCACATTTGACCCGCAAGAAATATGCGAAACATGTGATATTATTTTTATGATGGTTTCATCTTCCGGATTTCAGGAAGTCACTAAGACATTTGCTCCTTTTTTATTACCCTATCATTTGATCATTCATGGAACCAAAGGATTATGTCTGAATTTAGGGATGGGAGAGACTTTGGAGTCAGTTCAAAAGATTCAAAGATCTCAAATTCTAACAATGAGCGAGGTTATTTTGCAGGAAACAGTAGTGGTCAGAGTTGGATGCTTGGCGGGACCAAATCTTTCCAAGGAATTGGTCAAAGGACAACCAGCTGCGACAGTAATTGCCAGTAAGTACAATGAAGTAATCTTAGAAGGACAGAGCTTGCTTAGGTCTGAAAAGTTTCAAGTTTACGGAAACTCAGATATTATAGGAGTTGAACTAAGTGGTGTGTTGAAAAACATTATTGCTATAGCAGCCGGAGCTTTGGCTGGATTGGAATTAGGAGAAAATGCTAAAGGACTGTTAATTTCTAGGGGAATGGTAGAAATGGTTCATTTGAGCAATGCACTCGGTGGAAGCGTAAAATCTGTAATTGGATTGGCAGGGATAGGGGATTTGGTTACGACCTGTAATTCTGTTGATTCACGTAATTTCACGGTTGGATTTAGATTAGCCAAAGGTGAAAAACTACCAGAGATTATGGCAGATATGGAAGAAGTGGCAGAGGGTATTAATACCATTCGGATAATCAAGGCATTCTTGGAAACGGCAGATCTCAGGGCCCCAATTACAGAATATTTGTATCGGGTACTTTTTGAAGATTTTGATATTAAGGAAGCATTACAATTTTTAATGAAATATCCTTTTAATGTTGATATTGATTTTGTCTAAACTGGAAAGAACAAAAAAAGGCTTCTGAAATCAATCAGAAGCCTTTTTTGTCCTAGTTGTATTTACCTAATTGGAATAATTTTTATCAAGAGTCCAGTAGCTTGAGTGACGGCATAAATATACCCGTCTGGACTTTCTTTTACTTGCCTTACTCTGCCAATATCTTGAAGCATGATTTCCTGTGAAAGCGCTTTGGTACCGTCCATATCTACTCTGTTGATATGCATTTTAGCAAGTGCTCCGATTAAAATATCTCCTTTCCAAGCTGGATATTTATCAGAGGTAACCATGGTAATACCTGAAGTGGCAATAGAAGGGACATAATATGTAACCGGCTGTTCCATACCTTCTTTTTCAGTAACCTCTGTGATAGTGGTGCCGTCATAATTTTTGCCGTAAGTAATCACCGGCCAACCATAATTTTTTCCTTTTTCTATCAAGTTCAATTCATCACCACCCATAGGGCCATGTTCTGATTCCCAAAGTCTATTGTTACTTTTGTCAAAGTAAAGACCTTGTGGATTTCTACTACCATAAGACCAAATTGATGGAACAGCATCTGGTGTGTTTACAAAAGGATTGTCTTCAGGAATTCTACCGTCATCATGGATTCTATGAATTTTTCCATGAGAATTTGTGAGTTCCTGAGCATTTATTGAGCGATCAAATCGGTCACCATTGGAATAGAATAAATACCCGTCATTATCGAAAACGATTCTACTTCCGTAGTGATTTCCTCCTTTCCAAGCAGGTTGAGATTGAATCAATTCCTCTTGGTCTACTGCATTATTTCCATCAAGTCTGAATCGCATGATGGCAGTAGTAGTTTCTTCTTCCGAAACTTGTTTTGCATAACTGATATAAAGCCATCCATTTTCACCATAATTAGGATGGGCTTCAATATCCAATAGTCCACCTTGTCCTTTGGTGGAAACTTCGGGAAGACCCAGTACTTTATCGCCTGTAAATTTATCGTCCTTGAAGATTAAGATTTCACCCTCTTTCTCAGTAACCAATAAGGTTCCATCTGTCAACCAAGTCATACCCCAGGGATTATCGAAACCAGTATACAAGGTGTCTACATTGAAAAGCAGTTTTTCTGATTGTATTGCGTAAGTTTCGTCAATCGGTTCTGCAGGTACTTCTTCTAATACCTCAGCTTTTTGCTCGCAGGCAAATAAAAGTGCTGTGGCAATGGCTAGTTTAGAAAAGTTAAATATTCTTTTTTGTAGCGTCATATATTTATCATTTGAAGTTCAAAGATAGTTGATGTTCTTCAAATTATTTTTCTTAGTATTTAGATCTCTTTTATTAAGGTTTGGTTGGACTTTTTTGGATAAAAGATAACGCCTCATTTACCATTTTTCTGGAGCCAATGAAAAGTGGAGTTCTTTGATGGAGACTTTCAGGTTGAATTTCTAAAATCCTTTTGTTTCCATCTGTGGCAATGCCTCCTGACTGTTCCGCTATAAAAGCTAGTGCATTTGCTTCGTACATAAGTCTGAGTTTACCCTTAGGGTTTTTTTGGGTGGCCGGATAAATATAAATGCCTCCCTTCAGTAAATTTCTATGAAAGTCCGCTACCAAACTTCCAATATACCTCGCAGAGTAATTTTTGTTTTTACAAGAATCGATATAAGCTTTAACACCATTTTCCCATTCGTTTTGAGTTCCTTCATTTATGGAATAAATTGAACCGTTTTCAGGAGCTTGAATAGAGGGGTGCGAAAGAAAAAAATCTCCAAGAGACTGCTCGTAAGTAAAACCATTTACACCAAATCCAGTGGTATAAACCAGCATCGTGGAAGATCCATAGAGCACATAACCAGATGCCACTTGTTCAGTTCCCGGCTGCATAATATCTTCTTCTAAGATTGGACTTCCGGCTGGAGTCTTTCTTCTGTAAATAGAAAATATAGTTCCAATACTGATATTGACATCAATATTTGAGCTTCCATCTAACGGATCGATTGCAACTACATATTTTCCGGATTTATTTTGAAGATCTATGACAGCATCTTCTTCTTCTGAAACTATGGCACAGACTTCGCCTCCTTTACTTAAAGCACGAATGAATCGAATATTGGCAATGACATCTAACTTTTGCTGTTCTTCACCTTGCACATTTGTCTGTCCAAAGGCTCCTCCTATATTGGAAAGCCCTGCTCTATTGGTTTCTCGATTGACTATCTTGGATGCCAGGGCGATGTCTCTAAGAAGTTGGGATAACTCTCCAGAAGCAAAGGGGAAATCACTTTGTTTTGATTTTATAAAACGGTCTAATGTGGTTCCTACAGAATAAGCTAAGCCACTTTGATTTGGTTGGTAAGGTAGAATTTTCATTTCGCGGAAAAGTACAATAATTGAATTTAGATTGAGGAAAATTAAGAATATTATTTTATGACAAAAACGAATGTTTTCAAATTTGGAGGAGCTTCTGTTAAAGATGCCGATGCCTTAAAAAATTTAGCTAAAATTCTCCGTAATCGATTGCGTAAAAATATTGTAATAGTAGTTTCAGCCATGGGAAAGACAACCAATTTACTGGAGACCATTCTTAATTTGAAGCTGGAGAAAAATGATTTTTCTTTGAAATATGCAAATTTAAAATCTTACCATTTTGGGATATGCCAGGAATTGTTTCCTGAAAACCACCGGATTTTCTCAGTTTTGGAAAACCAGTTTATTTCTTTGGAAAAGAAACTAGAAGTCGAACTTTCAAAAGAAAACTATGATGAGGTTTATGATGGAATAGTAAGTTTTGGGGAATTGATTTCATCTAAGATTGTAATGGAATTTCTTTGCTTGGAAGGCTTGGTAGTTTTGTGGCAAGATGCTAGAGAAATAATTTCAACAAACTATGATTACCGCTTTGCTAAGATTAATTGGGAAAAGACAAGAAAGAATTGTCAATTGCATTTGAAACCTAAACTAGAGAAATTTCCTGTGGTTACCCAAGGGTTTATAGGTGCGGATCAATTTGGTAAAACCACAACCCTAGGTAGGGAAGGATCGGATTTTACTGCCGCAATTATTGGAAGTTGTTTAAATGCTTCTTCAGTAACAATTTGGAAGGATGTACCGGGAGTGCTGAATGCAGATCCAAAAAGATTTTCTGAAACAGTTTTGTTTCCAGAACTTGATTACAAGCAAGCAGCAGAGATGACATATTATGGAGCTTCTGTTATCCATCCAAAAACTATAAAACCCTTAGCAAATGCGGGGATACCATTATATGTGAAATCATTCTTATCTCCTGATTCAATAGGAACAAAAATTCATGCCATAGAAACGTTTAACCCTATTTCAACCTTTGTTATAAAAGAGAATCAAGTTTTAGTAAGTTTTAAAGTAACAGACTTTACATTTATTGAAGAAATTCATATTCATAAAGTATATGAGGAGCTTCGAAGATTAAAGCTAAGGGTAAACATGCTTCAAATTTCAGCGATAAGTATTTCTCTCGTAATGGATTCTCAACCATTCAACTTTGAAAAATTATTGGAAAGATTAAGAAGTGAGTTTGAAATAAGATACAACGAGGGGCTAGAGCTACTGACCATTATGCACCCAGAGAAAGAATCTATCGTGTCGCAATTGGAGGGTTTTGATATATTTTTGGAGCAAAGCACAAGGAACACAGTCCAAATAGTAAGAAGGAGAAAAGCATGAAAAACATTGATATTAAGATTTAAAAGGAAGCTTTTCAAGGATTTTCTGTATTTTGAGTCTTGCTAAAAACCCAAAAAAAACCTCCCTATGAAAACAAGAAGAATTTTTCTCCAAAAAGCAGGCCTTTCAGCTTTGGCTCTTAATCTAACGCCTTTTAACCCCATCGCAGCAATGACCAAAGAGATTTTTAGTGAAAAACAAGATGAACAACCACTTAGAGTTGCCATTATGGGATTAGGAAGTTATGGCACAAGAGTGGCGAGGGCGATGAAAGATTGTAAGCGTGCTAAGCTAGTAGGGGTAATCAGTGGTACTCCATCAAAAATAGAAGCTTGGCAAAAAGAATACGCTATCCCAGCAAAAAACTGCTACAATTATGAAACCTATCACCAAATCAAGGACAATCCAGATATTGATGCTGTTTATGTGATCACTCCAAATGGCCTTCACATGGAACATACGCTGGGCGTAGCGAAATCTGGGAAACATGTGATATGTGAAAAACCGATGGCGGTCAATTCCAATGAAGGTAAAATCATGGTCGATGCTTGTAATGCGGCAGGAGTAAAATTGTTGATTGGATATAGAATGCATTTTGAAGCTAAAACTCAAGAAGTTGTCAAAATGAGAATGAATGGAGATTTTGGGAAAATTTTATTTTTTCAAGGGCTTAGCGGTTTTATAATTGGTGATCCAAGCCAATGGAGATTGAATTATGAGCTTTCAGGTGGTGGAGCAATGATGGATATTGGAATTTATTCCATCAATGGTGCCAGATACATGATAGGTGAGGAGCCAATCTGGGTGACAGCACAGGAGACGAAAAATAATCCAGAAAAATTTAAAGAAGGAATTGATGAGACCATTCAGTTTCAATTAGGATTTCCTGGAGGGGCAGTTGCCTCCTGTTTATCAACATATAGCATGAATAATTTGGATAAATTTTTCGTCAATGGTTTAAAGGGATTTGCAGAAATGCAGCCTTCCACCGGATATGGGCCAATAGAAGGAAAGACGCACAAAGGCCCCCTTACTAATCCTCATGTAACTCATCAAACAACTCAAATGGATGAGATGGCTGCTATTATTTTGGATGGGAAAAAACCTTTAGTTCCTGTTGATGGGGAAGAAGGATTGAAGGATATGGTTATTATAGATGCTATTTATGAGGCAGTTAAGACAGGAAAGAAGGTTAATTTAGTTTAGAAATATGCTTTTGCTAAAGGGAGTTGAACAAATATTAAATCTAGCCATTTGTCAAACTTCCTTCCCACTTCTTTAAATCTACCAATTTCCTGAAAACCAAGTCTTTTATGGAATTCAAGACTATCTAGATTATTAGAATCAATACCTCCAACCATCAAATGATAGCCATCCTGTTTTGCTATTCGAATAAGTTCTCTCATTAGTTGTTTGCCTAATCCTTTTCCTCTTGCCATATGGTGTAAATAAATAGAGTGTTCTATGGTAAATTGGTATGCAGGCTTTGCTCTAAATATCCCAAAAGTTGCAAACCCCAAGACTTCTTGATCTACAGATACTACAATTATAGGAAAACCATTTTCAGTTTTCTCGCGAAACCAATTTTTCTGAAATTCTAATGTTTTGGGGTTGTAGTCGTAATTGACAGTCGAATGAAGAATTTCATAATTATTGATTTCAAGAATAGCACCAAGATCATTTTCTGTAGCGAATCTGATAATGATATTCATGATTTTCTAATATAGCGATGGATAATTCTTTCTATTCCGGGAAGATATGCAGTTCCAAATAAATTCAAATGAACCAGTAAAGGGTAAAGATTATAGATGCCCATTCTTCCCTCAAACCCGGGTTCTAAGGGGATGATGGACTCATAAGATTGGTAAAAACGGGAATCAAAACCACCAAATAATCTACTGAAGGCTAAATCCATTTCTCTATGACCGAAATAAACGGCAGGATCTATTAAGCAAGGTTGCCCATTGGGATTACAAATTACATTACCAGACCATAAATCCCCATGCAGTAGAGAGGGTTTTTCTGGAGGAATAATTGATTCAATCACTGGATAGATGGATTGGAATTTCTTCAAAAAATCAAGAGGTATCAATCTATCAAAATAGGCTTTCCCTAGAAGTGGCTCAAGCCGTTGTTCAATGTAAAAATCAATCCAGTTTTTTGTTTGAAGATTTTTTTGAACTAAGGAGGCGATGTAATTATCCTCTTTCAATCCAAAAAGGCTATTTGTTTTTAAATGGAGATCGGCTAAACCAAAGCCTAAAGTTTCCCAATAATCGAGTTGATACCTTCCTGAGGGTATAAATTCTGAAAGTAAAAAATTATAATCACCAACTCTTCCACATCCAAAAGTCTCAGGAATTTGAAGAAAAGTGTTTTTTCGAAGATAATCTAATCCTTGTGACTCCTTTAAAAGGATATCCTTTTCATGATCGAAATTGAGCTTGAGGAAGAAATTTCCGACGGAGGCTTCAATGCGAATACCTTGATTATGATTACCTGCGGCTACTAAGGAAGCAGACTTTAATTTTACCTGAGGTCCTAGGCTTTGGAATAGTACTTTTTCGTAGATTTCATTGAGATCATACATAAAGTTGATGAGTCTCTTTCACTTTCTTAAGAAAATTGTCGAGTGCATCATTGAGGATTTCATAAATCTCCTCAAAACCTTCCTCTCCTCCATAATAAGGATCTGGAACAGATAATCCTTCAGAACCAGGTACAAAATCTCTCATTAGGTATATTTTTTTATCAGGGAAACCATATCGGATTTTCATGTTTTGAAGATTTCGAAGATTATTATCATCCATAGCAATGATATAGTCAAAATCTCTAAAATCTGTTCTATTAACCTGTCTGCCTCGATGATTTATTTCAAGGTTATGTTTTTTGCCCGTAAATATTGTTCTCTCGTCTGGAAGTTCTCCAATATGAAAATCTGAAGTGCCAGCACTATCTGACTTAAAAGATGACGGAAGTTTTGACTCTTTTACTTTTGCATTAAAAATCGCTTCGGCCAAAGGAGACCTACATATATTACCTAAACAGACAAATAAAACTTTAATCATATCAATTTAACTCTAATCGAATTATTTTAAAAAGTAGACTCTTTTTGAAAGTAGCTAATTTTAAGAATAAATGCACGTGTCACTTTTTATTTTTTATTTCTATTTAAATAACAACCAATTTTGTTATTTGAACAAGGCTGTTTGACGAATATGGTTTAGAAGTGGTCTTGATTAGCTACTTTTGGCAAATGAATTTGCTGTATAGAATAGCTATTGTACTGATAACAGCAGTATTGCCACTTCTGGGAATTTTCAGTGTAAAGATCAACCATTTTTTGAAAGGGAGAAAAGGTCTCCTGAATAAACTAAAAGAATTCAGGTCTAAAAACTCTGGTGATTTGGTTTGGTTTCACGTCGCTTCACTTGGAGAATACGAGCAAGCAAAGCCTGTAATAGCAGAGTTGAAACTCAAGAGACCAAACGTTTTGGTCTTAGTAAGTTTTTTTAGCCCTTCTGGTTATGATATCGCCACTCGCAAAGTTCAAGAGCATGTAGATTTTATCAGTTATATTCCTTTAGATAGAAAATCTACAGCTTTTGAATTCGTGAGAATCATGAATCCTTCCTTGGTGTTTTTTGTGAAATATGACCTTTGGTATCATCATATTTTAGCCTTGAAAAAGAGGGGAATCCCGATGGTTCTATTTTCTGCATCTTTTAGACCTGAACAATTATATTTTAAATCTGAAGGATTTTTTAGGAAAATCTTATTTCAAATTGATTGGATTTTCACCCAAAACCTTGATAGCATAAGACTCTTGGAAAGTATTGAATATAAAAATGGGATCTTGGCTGGGGATACTAGATTTGATAGAGTAAATGAGACGGCTTTGACACCTAAAAAATTTCCTGAAATAGAAAAATGGGTTGAAAAGGAAAATGTGATGATTTTGGGATCTGTCTGGGAGGAGGATATGCGCCTTTTAATTCCACTAATAAATCAAAATCAGGATTATTTATGGATTATTGCTCCTCATGACTTAAATCCAGAGCCAATGAGGATTTGGGCCGAATCTATCGAAGGGAATTCTATTAGATATTCAGAGAGTGATATTTTTGAGGGAAATAGAATTCTTTTTATTGATAATATCGGTATGCTTTCTTCTTTGTATCAATATGCAACTTTGGCTTACGTTGGAGGGGCATTTGGTAAGGGTCTACATAATATATTGGAGCCATTGGGCTTTCAGGTACCGGTGATTTTCGGAACATTAAAAAACACATCTAAATTTCCGGAAGCTGTTCAGAGTGTAAAAGAAAATTGTGGTTTTTCCGTAAAGGATGCGGAAGAATTAAAAAGAACTTTCAATAATTTAAAAGAAGAAAAATATTATAGTGAATCAAAATTAGGGGCTAAAAATTGGGTAGAATCTAATTTAGGAGCAGCAAAAAAAATAGTCCATGAGGTTTTATTAAATTATCCTTTAAATGGAAGGTAGAGTCATAAAATCAACTGGGAGTTGGTATGTAGTCAAAACGGAAACAGAGTTCATTTCTGCCAGATTAAAGGGGAAGTTCAAACAGGAGGAATTAAAATTGACAAACCCTATTGCGGTGGGGGATTGGGTGACTTTGGCGAAAGAAGATAATCAGGAAACGGCAGTGATTTCGGCGATTCATCCCAGAGAAAATTATGTCATTCGTAAATCGACTCGAAAGCAACATTTTTCGCATATTATTGCCAGCAATGTGGATCAAGCGATACTTGTTGTTACAATGAAGCAGCCAAGAACTTCTCTTGGTTTTATTGATAGATTTTTGGTAAGTACAGAGAGTTTTAGGATTCCTGCAATTTTGGTGGTTAATAAATTAGATCTATTATCTGGAGAAGATGCGGAAGATTGGCTTTTAGATATTCATGAAATTTATGAACCATTGGGATATAAGGTTGTGGAAATTTCTGCTTTAAATGATGATGAATTGTTTGAAAAATTCCGACCATTTCTTCAAAACAAATCAACCTTAATAGCAGGACATTCTGGAGTAGGGAAATCAACTCTTTTAAATAAATTGGTACCCCAAGCAGGTCAAAGCACAAAAGAAATCTCAGGCTTTAGTGCAAAGGGAGTTCATACAACAACTTTCGCTGAGCTTTTCCCTTTGGAAGGAGGAGGTGATTTAATAGATACACCTGGTATTAAAGAATTTGGGATTTTGGATGTTGATGATTTTGAACTTTCCCACTATTTCCCAGAAATGAGAAAGTATCTTGGGGAATGTAAATACAACAATTGTCAGCATATCAATGAGCCTGGCTGTGAGGTAAGAAAAAAAGTCGACGAAGGTTATATCCATCCATATAGATATCAGAGTTATCTCAATATTTTGAATGAAGAGGATTCCTACCGTTAACCCTTTCTTTATTTTGAAACCTTAGAGAATTGACCTAATTTTCATTCTTTAATAAATGCATATGAGCGAAGTACTCAATCATCAACAAATCAAGAAAAAAATTACCCGCATGGCATTTGAGATTTATGAAAGAAATCTCAATTCTGCCGGAGTTGTTTTCGCAGGAATCTCGGGTATGGGGACTATTTTGGCAGACTTACTTTTTCAAGAGCTAAAAAAAATATCCCCTCTTAAGGTGGAAGAATTAGAAGTTATATTAGACAAGAATAATTTACTTTCAGAAGACATTGAGCTTTCAGAAGAGATAGAACTTTCCGGTAAAACACTGATTTTAGTAGATGATGTTTTGAATACAGGAAAAACGCTTGCGTATGCGATGAAGCCATTTCTTGACAAGGAGTTATATAAAATGGAAATAGCGGTTTTGGTGAATAGAAGTCATGGCCGTTTTCCTCTAAAACCTGATTATACAGGTTACGAACTTTCTACAACCTTGAATGAACACATCAAAGTGGATTTTTCTGGGAATGAATACTCAGTCCATTTAAATTAAATCATGTCGGTACATTCCTCAGCAAATATCAAAAGAATTACTACTCATATTCTTCAGGAAATGAAGAATCGGGGTGAAAAAATTTCCATGCTTACTGCCTATGATTATTCAATGGCGAAAATTGTGGATGAGGCAGGTATAGATATAATTTTAGTTGGTGATTCCGCTTCTAATGTAATGGCTGGGCACGAGACAACTCTTCCGATAACGTTAGATCAAATGATCTATCATGCGTCCTCCGTACTAAGAGCTGTCAAGAGAGCTTTTGTAGTTGTAGATATTCCATTTGGGTCCTATCAAGGAAATAGTTCCGAAGCCTTACGATCTGCTATTCGGATTATGAAAGAATCCGGAGCTCACGCAATCAAAGTAGAAGGTGGAGCTGAAATTAAGGAATCTGTTGTGAGAATATTAAGTGCAGGAGTTCCAGTCATGGGACATTTAGGCCTGACACCTCAATCTATTTATAAATTTGGAACTTACAGCGTTCGTGCCAAGGAGGAATCTGAAGCTCAGAAGCTGCTGGAAGACGCAAAAATTTTGGAAGAATGTGGATGTTTTGCGATAGTATTGGAAAAAATACCGGCATCATTGGCTAAAAAAGTAGCTGAATCTGTTTCTATTCCTGTGATAGGGATTGGAGCTGGTGGCGCGGTGGATGGTCAGGTTTTAGTAGTACATGATTTACTGGGGATTACCCAGGAGTTTAAGCCGCGTTTTTTAAGGCAATATGCAGATCTTCAATCTATCATGTTAGAAGCTTTTGCCAACTATATCAAAGACGTAAAGAATCAAGATTTTCCGAACGAATCGGAAAGTTATTAATCAAAAAAGAGCAGCTTGTTAAAACTGCTCTTTTTTGTTGATCTATTTAATAATTATCCTGATTCTCTATTTTATTCGGATATCAAATTTTTGAAATTGGAGATTCCACTTTCTACCATTTCCTTTATTGAGCCTTTTGCCGAATCTATATATTTATCGCGATCACAAGCTACATAGTGGGAAGCAAGGTTCATTTCCCCTCCTGATACCATTACTAATTGCGGATATTCGGTCTTGGAAAAGGTAGCGACCTCAGCAGAAGTAACTTCTACTAATTTGGTGTCTGAAAAGATCCCCTCAAAGTAAACATCTCTTTTGATACCAGTAGTGGAGTCAAAAAGTGGAGAGCTAGCCATATGACCAGCTACAAATCGTACTTGAGAAGCTAATCGTCCCTGTGTCGGTGAGGTAGTAAATCCTTTTGCAAACTTACCTAAACTCATTTGCTCATTGTCCAGTGTTCCCACTGCTGCGGCCAATCTTAAATTAATGTCAGCTTTTACTTTGGAAGAGGCATAGTTAGCAAAGCTGGTTGAACTTGCATCTAAATTCACAAATGGGAAAACAAACGTTGCTTCAGCCACATATGCATCGTCAAGATCTTTAGATAATTTTGAGCTTGTATCAGTAAATGTGCCTTTTTCACTGCCACTGTTTGAGACTGCTTTAACCCAATAATCATAGCCTGTAGGTGTGACCATAACGTATCCTGTTGCCTGGTCTGTTGAAGAAGCTCCACCTTGTATTTTTGTGTAGCCAGAATAGTAATCTGTTTTTCCAGCTTCCTCTGCAGTAATTATTTCAAAACCATCGGCTTCTAGTTGAGCTACAAAATCTGCATAAGCTTCATCAACTATTTTTTGAAAATCAGGAATATCTACCCCGCTCAGCTGAACCCCCATAGAAGTCTTAGTACCAGATACTGTTGTGGTTCGATTAGCTCTGTCGTTTTTTGATCCAGCAGTACTTGCCGAAGCCTCTTCATAGACCTCAAACAGAGCCCGGAACTTTTGGATATAAACTCTTTTTGGAGACTTTGATGATTGTTTTCCTCTATGAAAAGCTTCTACGGAATAATCTTTTGAAGAAATGTATGGCTCTACTGGTTGGAAAATTCCTAAGCCGAAAAGTAGTAAGGAAAGAATTGTGGTTTTCATAAATTCAAATATTAAGACTTAACAGATTTTAATTTTTACGAACTCCAAATTAGGACATTGGAATTGATTTTTTTAATCTCAAAAGTGGATGAAATTTTTTTGGATATTCTTTTTGAAATCGATAAAGTTCAGATTATCAATTAAATATATCTTAAAAACTAAATTATAAATGGTGAAACTTAATTTATAAATAGGGCAAATGACGTATGAAAAAAACATTTTATTCCCAGTTTCTCACTTAAGACTAAAGGAGTTTTTGAAGTGGATTTCCCTATAAACTAAAAAAGACCGAAATATTTCGGTCTTTTTGTGATTAGTATATTACGTTCAATTTTATTTCGTACTCGACTTTTCTTTAAGACGAATCATAAAATCACTCAACACATTCATATAATTAATAAATGCATCATAAGGAGAGTCGTAGGGGCTAAAATAAGAGTGAATATCCCCATCAGAGAAGAATTTGGTACACATGTAATAAAAATGATCTGAGGTTTGAAGGTATCTCCAATCGCGTTGAATTTCTTCATCCTCTATCGTATTGACTAATTTTTCCAGATCATATAATCTATCAAAGGCTTCATCTTGCAAATCATTACCCAGCCAAGCTGTCAAATCTCTTTCTTCGTCGGCCCATGAAATAGGAATAGGGACATGTATTTTTCCAACTGGAGGGGTTTTTGAAGCAATTTCCGAAGGAGTTGAGAAGCCGAAATTAGTTTGTTTGAAAACAGCTTCCGGAAGATGCTTCATAAAATCAAAAATTCCAGTCTCAGCCCATTGATGTTCGCCAAATGTCTCATAATCCATAAATAAATTTAGAGTTTCTTCCTCCTTTGGTATGGCATTTATCCATTTGATAAATTTATCAGTGGTTAATGGGTAATCGTCCCAAGATTTATTTCCAAATCTAAAAGCGATATCATCACTAAGTTGAAAGTTCTTTAAAAGAACCTTTAGTTTCGGTTCAATACTGTTTACATAAACATAATTGGGGCTTTTCCACCCTAATATATGTTTAGCTCCTTCAGTTAGCATTGCGTCATATCCCATTTCGGCAACCATCGCACCAATTTGATCTGAATAAATTAACTCAGTATTTCGAAATACAGTAGGAGTGTAACCATTAAAAAGTTCTTTGATTTTTGCCTGGTGTTTAGAGACGAGATCTTTAAACTCATCTTTACTTTTCAGGGAAGCTAAAGAATGGGAATAAGTTTCATTCAATAATTCTACATGTCCTGTTGCCACCAGCTTCTGAAAACTTTCCAATACATCCGGAGCATATGCTTGCATTTGATCCATGAATGTCCCTGAAATAGAAAAGGTTACTTTGAAGCCCCCATTATATTTATTTATAAGATCGAGTAACAAAGCGTTCATAGGCAAATAACACTTTTGTGCAACCTTACGCATAATACTACGATTGCTAAAATCATCCCAATAATGATGATCCTCTCCAATATCAAAAAAACGATAAGGTTTTAGACGGAAAGGCTGATGAACTTGAAAGTAAAAGCAAATAGTTCTCATGATTTTTGGGATAAAGTTTTTTCATATACGGTAACAAGCTTGGCGGCCACATGTTCCCATTTAAGTTTCTTCAATTCTTGACTTCCAAGCTCTTTAAACATTTGAGAAATTCCTTTGTAATGTAACAAAGCAAAAATGGCATCTGCCATAGCGTCAATATCCCAAAAATCTATTTTTATAGCATTAGTCAAAACTTCTGCAACCCCAGATTGCTTAGAAATAATTACTGGAGTATTGTGCCGTACAGCCTCAAGAGGGGAAATTCCAAATGGTTCAGAAACTGAAGGCATTACATATACGTCAGAAATCGCATACATATGATCCACGTCATCTCCTTTAAGGAAGCCCGTAAAATTGAATTTTGTAGCAATCCTGAGTTCAGCGACTCGGTCTATCATTCTATTTAATAGATCCCCTGAACCAGCCATAACAAATCGAACGTTTGGATCTTTTTCAATCACTTTTTTAGCAGCTTCTACAAAATATTCAGGTCCTTTTTGGAAAGTAATTCTTCCTAAAAAAGTAACAATCTTTTCAGGCACTTTCTTTTGATAGGTGGATTTAATAATACTGGCATCTAATACAGCATTATGTAAAACAGATACCTTATTTGCTGGCACCCCATACTTTTTAATAATAATATTTTTTGTCAATTGGCTAACCGCTAATACATGATCTGCGGCATGCATTCCAGCTCTTTCAATATCATAAACCACTTGGTTTACGGATTCTCCTGATCTATCAAATTCTGTAGCATGAACATGCGCAACAAGTGGTTTTCCGCTAATTTCCTTTGCAGCAATACCTGCAGGGAAAGAGAGCCAATCATGGGCATGGATTATCTCAAAATCGTCACGATCTCTGGCTATCTGGGCTCCTGTTAAAGCATATCGGGAAACTTCCTCCATTAGATTTTTGCCATACTTCCCACTAAACTCATACTTTGTTGTGAAGATACTTTCATCCACATCAGTTCGATCATGAATGGCGTAATCAGTAAATTTCTGATATTCCTCAGGACCTAGATAAGGGACCAAAAAACTACTTACTTCTAGATAAGTGAGATTTTTCCAGATTGATTTAAATTTCTTTTCTCTATAATCGATAGATATATCACTGGCATTGACAAAGTCGGCCATTGGTTCTTCATCTCCCCAAAGTTTCGGGACAACGAAAATTATATCTTGTTTATGATGGGTCAAACCCTTGACTAAACCATAACAAGCCGTTCCCAGACCTCCAGAAATATGTGGTGGGAATTCCCACCCGAACATCAATACTTTCATAAAAAAGCTATTTAAATCTTTTTGACCAAATCCATCATTCGAAGTAATTCTGCGACACTCCAAGCCTGGGAGATAGCACCTTTCGGTCGATGTGGAGGATCCCCATCATATAATTCTGCGACAGTTCCTACTCCATACTGAGTCATTACTCCATCAAAACCTTTAATAATTTTACTAATAAAGTTGGAAGCTGACTTTCCATGTAATTTAATATAACCTTCGACAAAATGACCTAGAGGCCAAGTCCAAACTGTTCCATTATGATATGCCTGATCTCTACTGATTTGATCACCGAAATAATATCCCTTGTATGCATAATCGTCAGGTGACAAAGATCTCAACCCTCTTGTGGTTAAAAGCTTAGATTTTACTATTTCCAATACAAGGTCTTTTTGACTTTCATTGAGCATAGTATAAGGAAGAGAAGTGGCAAATACCATATTAGGTCTAACTGACCAATCTTTATCCGATCCATTGACTACATCGGCGAGATATCCGTGTTCTTCAGACCAAAATTCTTTTTCAAAAGACTCTTTGGTCTTTTCAGAAAGAGCTTTGATTTCTTCGTCTCCGGTAAGTTCATGATAAAAACACAATGCATTATACCATAAGGCCTGGATCTCAACAGGACATCCAATTCGGGGAGTAACAGGTCCTTCTGGGGTTACGGCATCCATCCATGTGAGTGCTTTTCCTTCTTCTCCACCATAGACTAAGCCATTTTCCAAAACTTTAATGTTGAAATCCGTGCCTTGAATATAACCGTCAAGAATCCCCTTCATTTTATCCAGGAATTTATTCTTTATGGTCTTACTGTCTTTTGTATAAATGACATATTGCTGAAGTGCCCAAAAATACCACATAGGGGCGTCAATCGAATTCATGTTAGTAATGACACCGCTTCCTACATTCGGAAATAATGGGCCATGAAGATCTTTGGACATGGTTTCCATAATATCCAAAAAAGTATCTTTGTCTCCTGTAGTCAGAGTTAATCCTGGGGCTGCTACAAAAGTATCTCTCCCCCACCAACCAAACCAAGGGTATCCTGCAATAATTCTGGTGTCACCATCCCTTTTTCGGATAAATTGACCTGCAGAATTTTTTAAACAATTTTCGAAGTTATTTCTAGGTATTCGTCTAGCGATTTCTTTTTTGAAGGCTGATTCTCTGGTTTTTGGATCTGCTTCTGTGAGTCCAGCCGAAAGAATTACTGATTCACCTTTTTTGATGTCAAATTCAAAATAGCCAGGAACATATAAGTCTTCTTGATAGTCATAGCCTCTTTCTCTCTCTTGTATATACTCTATGTTATAATACCAATCAGGAGCAGGTACGAATTCTCCTTTTTTTGATAGTTGAATGAATAAAGGATCATACTTTTCATAAAGCTGAAATTTTACCCCATTTGGCACTTTTCCAAACTTTTTGTTAATGAAAGTATTTGCTTTCATCAAATTATGATATGGTCTGAATGCTAAAAATGGCGCTACCCGGATTTTAGTCGGTGAATGTGCATCCAACAGCGTATATCGGATCATCACACGATCTCGATTGGTATCTAATATCAGTTCTTTTTGGAGTAATACTCCTCCAACTCTGTAAGTGAGTTTGGGGATAGGTTCTGAATCAAAATCTTCAAGATATTTGTGTCCTCTTGGTGAATAATTTCCAGGGAACTTGCTAATCCCCAAATTAAAACTAGCGCCATGCTGAATCACGGTTTCGTGAACAGTGGATAACATCACATGATTCTGGGAATCTATTTGTGGTTGTGGGACAACTAATAATCCATGATACTTCCTTGTGTTACACCCAATAATTGTTGTACTGGTATAAGTTCCAGATCTATTAGTTCTTATAATCTCCCTGTCCAGAGAATAATTTAAATTAATCAACTGGGTTTTGTCAAAATGGATGTAACTCATAAATAAATTATTGAATGGATTTAAAAATAGAGTTTTGCATCCATAAGAAAAATAATATGGATAAAAAAAAGATTATGAAACCATAACCTTTAATTTTTTTAAGAAAATTATGATTGAAAACCCTCTTTTTGGAATTCTTCGAAATTTTTGAGCGATTCCTCAAATTTTGAAATGTAGTTTTTAGTCATCCTTACATTAATGCGCTTCACGATCGGAAATTTAGGATAGGTTTGAAACAAAGTAAACATCGCAAATTGGTTTAGTTTAAGCTCAGTTTGACAAATGTTATGCCAAACAGGGATGTTTTAAACAACAAAACCCCTCCTAAAGAGGGGTTTTTGGGTGAAAGACCGGGTTCGAACCGGCGACCTCTGGTGCCACAAACCAGCGCTCTAACCAGCTGAGCTACAATCACCATTTAAACATTTGAGTTCTTCTTTCCCAAACGGTCTGCAAAAGTAATTATTAGGGACATCCTACGCAAGGTCAGGCTTAATAATTTCTTAAAAAACTCAATCTTTCACCTTTTTTTTCTTCGTGGAATGTTCCTTCTTCGTACGCTAAATGTCCAGAAACGATCGTATGTGTAATCTTTGATTGGAAAGTATGTCCATCAAATGGCGACCAGCCGCATTTTGACAAGATATTCTCTTTTTTTACTGTCCATGGAGAATTTAAATCCACTAATACAAGATCTGCGAAATAACCTTCCCGAATATATCCTCTTCCTTCTATCTCAAATAAGATAGCAAGGTTATGACACATTTTTTGAACGATCATCTCCAGACTTATTTTTCCCTGATGATAGAAATCCAACATCGCTACCAAACTATGCTGATTTAATGGTCCACCTGAAGGAGCTTTGGTGTAGGATTGGGACTTTTCGTCCAAAGTGTGAGGAGCGTGGTCTGTTGCTATTACATCAATCCTTCCATCTAAAACTGCTTTGAAAATTTCATTCCGATCATGAGCGGTTTTCACAGCAGGATTCCATTTTATTAAATTCCCTTTTTTCTCATAATCTTCCTCAGAAAACCATAAATGATGGATACAAGCTTCAGACGTAATTCTTTTCTTCTCCAATGGAATAGAATTATCGAATAGCTCCAATTCCTTGGCGGTACTGATATGAAGAATATGAAGTTTTGTGCCGTATTTTTTAGCCATGGCTACAGCTCTGCTGGATGCGTCATAGCAAGCTTCTTCAGATCTGATTTTTGGATGGAATTTTACAGGAATGTCATCACCATAGATATCTTTAAATGATTTTAAGTTGGCTTTGATAATATCATCGTTTTCACTGTGAATAGCTATGATGGTCTTACATTCTGCAAATATTTTTTCCAAAACTTCTGGATTATCAACCAGCATATTTCCGGTAGAAGAACCTTGAAAAACTTTTACACCACAGACTGTTTTGGGGTCTACTCTTAAAATTTCATCCAAATTATCGTTTGTAGCACCAAAGAAAAAAGAATAATTGGCCAAGGAAACCTCTGATGCTCTTTTGTATTTCTGCTCCAACAGTTCAATTGTAACGGCCTGAGGGACTGTGTTGGGCATTTCCATAAATGTTGTGGTACCACCAGCAACGCCTGCTTTGGCTTCGGTATATATTTCAGCTTTATGAGTCAATCCAGGTTCTCTAAAATGAACCTGATCATCAATCAAGCCAGGAAGTAAGTATTTCCCATTGGCATCTATATGTATATCAGCATATTCAGAACTCAGATCTGATCCTATTTTTGCGATTCTTCCATCTTTTACTAAAATATCTCCCGGACTTATCCGGCCTTCATTGACTATATTTGCGCCGGTGATTAAAATACTTTTCATCGATTCTATCAGATTCATTTTCAAATTATACTATAAAATTAACGAATCATGAGCAATGAGGCCCTAGATTTTGAAGCATTTAAGCTAAATCGCCAATTATTGGATGCAATAGCTGAGGCTGGATATACTCATCCAACTCCAATTCAAGAAAAATCTATTCCACTTGCGCTTGCAGGACATGATGTTTTGGGTATTGCACAAACAGGTACGGGTAAAACTGCAGCCTATGTCTTGCCGATCTTAATGAAGGTAAAATATGCCCAAAGTATGTATCCGAGAGCTATGATTTTAGCTCCTACCAGAGAATTGGTCATGCAGATTGAGGAAGTGGTGAGGCAATTGGCAAAATATACAGATTTAAGAATAGTATGTCTTTACGGCGGACTAGGACCCAAAACCCAAATTGAAAATATAAAGGCTGGCGTGGATATTATTATTTCGACTCCAGGTAGATTTATTGATTTGTACAGGAAGAATGAGATCTATACTAAGGATATTAAAACCATGGTTTTAGATGAGGCGGACAAAATGATGGATATGGGATTTATGCCTCAGATTCGATCTATTTTAGAAGTTATCCCCGTAAAAAGACAAAATCTCCTTTTCTCCGCAACCTTTGGTGGCAGAATAGAAAAACTAGCCTATGAATTTCTGGAATTTCCCGAGCGTGTAGAGGTTACCCCACAAGCAACTACAGCGGAAACTATTGGTCAAGTGAAATATCTTGTCCCAAATATTAAGACAAAGATTAATCTTTTAGCCAAGCTGCTGGAGGAAGAAACTGTAAATCGAGCAATCATTTTTACAAGGTCTCGGAAAAACGCAGAGGAAGTATTTCACTTTTTAGACAGGAGGCATTTTGGAGAGATTCGTGTGATTCATGCCAATAAAGGTCAAAATACGCGAATCAACTCCATGGAGGATTTTAAAGGAGGAGATGTTCGAATATTAGTAGCGACAGATGTCGCTTCCAGAGGTTTGGATGTTAGTATGGTGTCCCATGTGATCAATTTCGATGTACCATTAATTTATGAGGATTATGTGCACAGGATCGGTAGAACAGGTCGAGCAGAGCAAGAAGGAAAAGCAATAACTTTTGTGAATCCAGCGGAAACCTATCATTTTGAGAGAATTGAAGAGATTATCAGAATGACAGTTGAGGAATTACCAATTCCTGATGAGGTGGAAATACCCAATACACCCTTTGAAGAAAAGCAAGCTTATGCAAGGGAATTGGACCGATTGAAACAGCGGGATGATCCTGATTATAAAGGAGCTTTTCACGAGAAGAAAGAAAGAAAAAAAGCAAATCCTTTTACGGAAAAAGCCAAGGAAGAAAAAAAGCGAGGTAATAAGAATTCTAAAGCGAAAAAGAATAGAAATCAATTAAAGACCAAGCATCAAAAAAATAAGGGTAAATAAAAAGCGCCCCTAGACAGGAGCGCTTTTGGTTTGCAATTATCTCGTTCCTCTTGTATTTGTTCCGTCTACAGGAAGTCGTTTTTCTCTATTAGCAACATCCCAAGCGGTATAGAAAATTAATCTTGCTCTTTTTTCCATCAGTGGGAATTCGATTTTATCAACTGTGTCAGTCACCTGGTGATAATCATCATGGACTCCATTGAAGAAGAAAGCGATAGGAATGTTGTGCTTCGCAAAGTTATAGTGATCCGATCTGTAATAAAATCTATTTGGATCATCTTCAGCATCGTATCTGTAATCCAAGATTAGATTCGAATAAGTGATGTTGTTGTATTCCAAAATCTTTTTCAAATCAGTAGATAACATTTCAGATCCAATCACATATACAAAGTCTGTATTGGTAGAATCTTGGTATTCATAATCGATTCTTCCCACCATATCAATGTTGAAATCTACAATCGTATTTTCCAGAGGAAAAATTGGATGTTCGGAATAATATTCAGAACCCAACAATCCTTTTTCTTCACCAGTTACATTGAGGAAAAGAATAGATCTTCTTGGACCATTTCCGTCTTTTGCTGCCCTGGCAAATGCTTCAGCGATTTCCATTACTGAAACTGTTCCAGACCCATCATCATCGGCGCCGTTGAACACTTCCCCTGTGCTGCTGACACCCACGTGATCGTAATGAGAAGAAATAACCACGATTTCATCTTTTTTATCGGTTCCCTCAAGGAAAGCTAAAATGTTTGAAGATTCTACAGGTTTAATATTCTTCTCAATTTGGTATGTAGCCTTTTGAGATTTGATCGACTCAGGATTAGATTTAGCAGCCTCTTTCAATACTTCCACAGGGGTATTGAAAAGTTCAGCCATTTTATCAGAACTGACCATGAAAATCGGTCTTTGCTCTATTTCTTTAACGAAGCCTACTCTTCCTCTTCCAGCAAGTGATTTATACCGGTTTGCAATTCTATCAAAATTCGCTTGACCCTCCATAGAAACGATAACAATACCAGCTGCTCCAGCATCCATTACCTTCGCTACCAGGTCATTGGATCTTTGGCCCACAGCCCAGATTCCAACCAATTTTCCTGTAACATCAACTTTCTCTAAGTTTTCATCTGAAACCAACCCAAGAAATACTAAGTCAGTTTTCGCTGCTTTTTTCATATCTCCGTCACCCGTGAAAACGAAATCTTCATTGTTTACAAGTTTGTTATTACCAATTTTGAGATTTACTTCATCAAACGAGCTACTTACTAGCTCAACTTGTTGTAAATAACCTCCATTTACTGGTCCTGTTAATCCTAGGTTCTTGTAAAATTCTGAAATGTATTCTGCTGCAATCTTTTGCTCCTCGGAACCTGTATCTCGGCCCTTCATTTCATCAGATGCTAAATAAGTAAGGTGTTTTGTCAAGTCTCCTGCAGTGATTGTTTCTGCGTACTTGGTTGCAGAAATGTTTTGAGCCAACGTTGGGAGGGATAGACCCAATAACATGGCACCTGTCAATAACAAATTTTTATTCATTAGTAATTAATTAGGTTTAGTATTTATTCTGAGGGAATTTCTTGATATATCCCAAAAGACTTTTGCCTTTACAGAGGAATAGAAATGTCCTATTTCATTTTTTTCGCTCCAAAACTAGATAATTTTTTGACCCTTCAAACAACCGTCTGTAAATAAGAGTTAAAACCATGTTAAAATATCGAAAATCTAAAAAGCTTTATCTCTCAATAAATTGTACCTTTGCACTTTGAAAATCAAGGGCATGTTTTAACCCAAATATTCATTCTTCCCGACGTTCTTTATGAAGATCAACCTTTCAAACGCAGTAAAATTCGAAAATAGACATAACGGACCCACTGACACGGAGATAGCCGAAATGTTAACAACTATTGGAGCTTCCTCCCTTGACGAATTAATCGATCAAACGGTTCCTAAATCCATTCAGTTGGAGCGCCCACTTAATTTACCATCATCTCAATTGGAAACTGATTTCTTGGTTGAGTTCAAAAAGTTGGCTTCCAAAAACAAAGTGCTTAAATCTTTTATAGGGTTAGGGTACTATGACACATTTGTCCCCAATGTGATTTTGAGAAATGTTCTTGAAAATCCAGGGTGGTATACTGCCTACACTCCTTATCAGGCCGAAATAGCTCAAGGAAGATTAGAAGCTTTAATCAATTTCCAAACAGTAGTGATGGAATTGACTGGAATGGAGTTGGCGAATGCATCTTTGCTTGATGAAGGGACTGCAGCTGCAGAAGCAATGGCGATGTTATTCGCGGTGAAATCGAGAGATAAAAAGACAGCATCTAAGTTTTTTGTGGATGAAAAAGTTTTTCCACAAACAAAAGCTGTTTTGGAAACCAGGGCTGAACCCATAGGAATTGAGATTGCGTACGGTTCTGTTGAGGAATTAGACGTAACTGATCCTGAATTATTCGGTGTGCTTTTTCAATATCCAGATTCTGATGGATTGGTTAGGGATTACAGTGCGATAGTCGCTGCTGCAAAAGAAAATAAAGTTCATACAGCATTTGCTGCCGACCTATTAGCATTGACTATTTTAACACCTCCTGGAGAAATGGGCGCAGATGTAGTTGTTGGTACAGCCCAAAGATTTGGGGTGCCAATGGGATATGGAGGGCCTCATGCCGCTTTCTTTGCTACAAAAGAAGAATTCAAAAGGCAAATACCTGGTAGAATTATTGGGGTTTCTGTAGATAGAGCTGGCAACAAAGCTTATAGAATGGCTCTTCAAACTAGAGAGCAACATATTAAAAGAGAAAAAGCTACTTCAAATATCTGTACTGCACAAGTATTATTGGCAGTGATGTCAAGTTTCTATGCAGTGTATCATGGTCCACAAGGACTTAAGAATATTGCCTTAAGGACTCACGGCCTGGCAAAGTTGACAGCAAATAGCTTAAAGGAGCTAGGATTTGAAGTAAGTGAAGGTGAGTTTTTTGATACTATTAAAGTTACATTAAGTTCTCACGATCAAGCTCATTTTTCAGCAATG
>NZ_JAHEBC010000205.1 GCF_024642405.1 Algoriphagus sp.
TGTAGTTGATGAAGCATTGGAAAAGAGTTCAGTTGAAACGGTAATTGTTTATCAAAGAACGAAGCAAGAGGTCACTATGAAAGAAGGAAGAGACTTCTGGTGGCATGAGGTCGTATCCAAAGAAACTGACCAAAATACAGCAGAAGAAATGGATAGTGAAGATATCCTATTCATCCTATACACCTCTGGTTCTACAGGAAAACCGAAAGGAGTTGTCCATACCACTGGGGGTTACATGGTTTATTCTAAATATTCTTTTGAGAATGTCTTTCAATATTCTCCAGGCGATGTTTATTGGTGCACAGCAGACATTGGCTGGATTACTGGTCATTCTTACATTGTTTATGGTCCGTTATTAGCGGGAGCTACTACTTTAATGTTTGAAGGGGTCCCTACCTTTCCGGATGCAGGAAGATTCTGGGCAGTAGTCGATAAATATAAAGTTAATCAGTTTTATACCGCACCTACCGCTATCCGTGCTTTGCAAGCTTATGGAACGGAGCCTATTCAAGGATATGATTTGAGTTCTCTAAAAGTCTTGGGATCTGTCGGGGAACCTATCAATGAAGAAGCATGGCACTGGTATCACACGCATGTCGGTAAGAACAAATGTCCAATCGTAGATACTTGGTGGCAGACAGAAACAGGTGGCATCATGGTTTCACCTATTGCAGGCATTACACCTACTAAACCAGCTTATGCAACATTGCCTTTGCCGGGTGTGCAGTTATGCATCGTGGATCCAGAAGGAAATGAATTAAAAGGAAATTCAGTAGAAGGCAACCTTTGTATAAAATTCCCATGGCCATCCATGATCCGTACCACTTACGGAGATCATGAACGATGTAAACAAACATATTTTTCCACTTACAAAGGCATGTATTTTACCGGAGATGGAGTAAAAAGAGATCACGATGGTTATTATAGAATTCTAGGCCGAGTAGATGATGTAATCAATGTTTCTGGCCATAGAATGGGAACTGCTGAAGTAGAAAACGCGATTAATGAGCATCCAAAAGTAATTGAATCCGCTGTAGTTGGCTACCCGCATGATGTTAAAGGTCAAGGAATTTATGCATATGTGATTTGCGATATGGCTAATCGGACGGAGGATAATTTGGTCAATGAAATCAAGGAAATGGTTTCTAAAATCATAGGTCCAATCGCTAAACCAGATAAGATTCAAATTGTACCTGGTCTACCTAAGACAAGGTCAGGAAAGATTATGAGAAGAATCCTGAGAAAAGTTGCGGAGAACAATCTGGATAGTATGGGTGATACCAGTACTTTGCTTGATCCAGACGTAGTCAGCAAGATTATTGAAGGAAGGAAATAATAATCAAATCCAAAAAGGGTCAAGAATCATTTCTTGGCTCTTTTTTTTAAAGCTTTAGAGCTGAATCTTCCTCCTCTGCATTTATTTCTATAGAAGAAACTATTGAATCAGGAGAATCCATTTCTTGCTTGTAAAAGTTGTGAACGCCCAACATAAAAGCGACGATAAGTGCCCAACCAATTTTCCTGAAGAATTTAAAAACTATCTTTATCTGTTTCATTTCTACTATCTGGAAGTCAGGGATATGCCAAAAGTTGTGCCAGCAGAAAATAGATGCCAACCTGTCATTTTTATGTGAGTAGAATTGGAATTAGTATATTTCACCTATGGCCAATGTGATCGTCAATAGAGTTGCAGAGTTTTTAAAAAGCTTCCCACCATTTTCCTTTTTGGGAAAAGAAGAATTGGAAATAGTAGCCGCTTCAGTGGAGATCAAATATTTTGAAAAGGACGAGCGCTTGTTTTTACAAGGAGAACCAGCTCAACCTCATTTTTTTGTTGTTAAAGACGGTGGTTTCGCTTTGACAGAGAAAAAAGATTCCGGAGAAGATATTATTGAGTATTGTGATCAAGGAGATGTATTTGGAGTTCTAGCCTTACTTGGAAAACGTCCTTATGTATTGAATGCTCATGCAGCTGAGGATAGTTTACTTTACTTTGTTCCGGTTTCAGTTTTTGAATCCATACTAAATCAAAACAGCAGGGTCGCATTATACTTTGCCGCAGGATTTGCCAGTGGGCAAGTGGTAGTACGTCAGGATCTTTCCCAGAGCCAGAAAGCAAGAAAAGTATTCAGAAATGATTCATCAGATCATTCACTCTTAATCTTTTCGGATCCTTCGGTCATTAAAATCTCTGAAAATGTTTTGACTGCAAATGAAAATCTAAATATCCAGGAAGCTGCAAAAAAAATGGCTTTTGAGGAGGTAAGCAGCATTGTAATTGTAAACGATCAAAATCATCCTAAAGGAATAATTACAGATAAGGATTTAAGAAAGCGAGTAGTTGCCGAAGGTGTTTCACTTGCCACACCAGTTTCTCAATTGATGACTAAGAATATAATTGTGAAGAAAAGTGATTCTTCATTCTCAGATTTATATCTCTGCATGATTAAAAACAGACTCCATCATCTGGTTTTGACAAAAGATGGGACTATTCACAGTTCAGTATGTGGGATTATTTCTGATCACGATGTTTTGCTATCTATGGGAAATAGTCCCGCTGTTTTGATTCATGCTCTTTTGAACACACTTGACCTTGGTGAAATGAAAATGATCCGGGATAGAGCCGAACAAATGCTCAGGTACTATCTTGAGAATGAAGTTGCGATGGATTTTGTAGCATCAGTAATGACAGAAATAAATGATGTAATACTAACGCAAGCAAACATCATAGCTCAAAAAAAGCATGCTG
Organism: Algoriphagus sp.; assembly: GCF_024642405.1. GTDB lineage: Bacteria > Bacteroidota > Bacteroidia > Cytophagales > Cyclobacteriaceae > Algoriphagus. The sequence goes on from NZ_JAHEBC010000205.1 coordinate 2,750, forward strand.
CAGACTATCCTGAGCTGGAAAAAGTTAAATATTGCTTTTTGTCTTTAGGAAGTGAGGGAAGGCAGGAACAATTACTTAGGACCGACCAAGACAATGCAATTCTTTATGATGATGTCCCAGATCATTTAAAGGATAAAGCCAATGAATACTTTCTGAAAATCGGGTCTGAAATAGTAGAAGTTTTGATCCACTGTGGGGTTTCTCCCTGTCCGGGTGACATTATGGCAAGTAATCCGAAATGGGTGCAGCCTCTATCAAAATGGAAAGAATATTTTTCTGATTGGATTTTAAAACCGACAGAGGAAGCTCTTTTGAATTCTTCGATTTTCTTTGATTACCGACCTATAGCAGGATCGAAATTACTTGCCGATTTGCTAACAGAACATATCTATGAGGAGATAGGAAAGAAGCATTTCTTTTTAAATTTCTTAGCGAAAAATGCCTATATGAATCCAGCACCTCTGGGTTTTTTTAAAGGATTTGTAGTAGAGAAATCAGGGGAGCATAGAGATCAGTTTGATATTAAAGCTAGAGCAATGATGCCTTTGGCGGATTTAGCCAGGCTACTGATATTCAGTCATGGTGTTATAAAAATCAATAATACATTTAAACGCTTCGAAAAACTGGCAGAACTTGAGCCTGTATATCAGGATTTATTTATTCAAGCTGGCAAAGCTTATGAGATCTTGATGAGAATGAGGGCGCTAGAAGGCCTTCAACAAGGGAATAATGGTCGCTATATAGATCCTGAAAAGTTAGGAAAACTTCAAAAGCAGCTATTAAAAAACACTTTTTCTCCTATTTCAGAGCTTCAGGAAATTGTCAGAGTAAGATTTCAACTTGATTATTTTTTAAAATGAGCTGGTGGTTATTTAATCGAAAAAAAGCAAACCAGAAAAGCTTTGTAAAGGAGTATCTTGAAAAAGCCAAAAAATCCATTCCAAACATTCGAAGTTTCGATCAACTTTCCTTCGTTGTTTTAGATACAGAGACTACTGGATTGAATCCCGCGGAAGATCATATTTTATCTTTCGGAGCAGTGAAAATTCAAGGGGAGAAAATCCAGATTGCTTCCTCTGTAGAGTGGTATTTAAATTCAACAAAAAAAGGAAAGGAGGCCATTATTATTCATGGCTTAATGGGAAATGAAAAGAAAGTTTCTCTAGAGAATTTTTCAATACAATTATTAGAATACTTAGGCAATAATATTTTAGTAGGTCATCATTTGGGATTCGACTTAGAAATGCTTCAAAAAGCCTTGAGGCCGGTAGGGTTAGAAAGATTCCCAAATCCTTGTATCGATACAGCTCAACTTGCAATCCGTATTGATCATGGTTTAATGGTAGATCGAAATAGGATCAATTTTAAAGAATATACGCTTGACTTCCTTTGTCAAAGATTCAAAATAAAAACCCATGATAGGCACACGGCAGGAGGCGATGCCTTTCTGACGGCGAGTTTATTTCTAAAATTATTAAAGCTGGCATCAAAGAAGGGTATTGATAATTGGGGACTTTTAAATAAATAATATCCTTGAATTAATAATAGAAGTATTTTTGATAAAACCTGAAAATAAACTTTTTAACTCATTTATTTTCAGGTAAATATGCTTATATTATATAGGTTTTTTGTCTCATTTTTCAACTACACTTCTATGTCAAAATTTAAAATAGACCCTCAGTTACTTGTGCAAAATGAGCTTTTAGAAAAGCTTAAAAATTTGCAGGCATTTCCCATAAACCCAATCACAGCAAAGTATTGGGCACTTGGTGGATCTGGAGGTTGGCTTGGCGTTTCTACGACTGGTATTTTAAAATGTCCAGATGGAATAGGATCATACCAACATTATGTAAACGGTTCGATTTATTACCACCCTTCTACAGGAGCACATGAAGTCCACGGCTTGATCAGGGCCCGATGGAGCTCCCTAGGTTGGGAGCGGAGTTTTCTTGGTTATCCCAAAACTGATGAAACCAAAACCCCAGATGGAATCGGACGGTACAATCATTTTCAGGGAGGAAGTATCTATTGGTCTCCTTCAACGGGTGCTTGGGAAGTTCATGGAGCCATTCGTTCCAAATACTCTTCCTTAGGTTGGGAACGGAGCTTTCTTGGATATCCTTTAACTAATGAGAATACCTGCCCGGATGGCGTGGGAAGATATAATCATTTTCAAGGAGGGAGCATTTATTGGAGCCCGAGTACCGGTGCTCATGAAGTTCATGGGGCGATACGATCTCATTGGGCTTCTTTGGGATGGGAAAGGAGTTTTCTCGGATATCCCACCTCTGATGAATTGGTTGTTTTTGGTGGTGCAGGAAGGATCTCCCATTTCCAGCATGGTAGTATTTATTGGTCTTCTACAGCTGGAGTTAGAGTTTTGAGAGAGCGCGTTCGTGTACATGTTAAAATATTGACCACACCTACCTCTTTCACCATAAATGAACAATTTGCTGCAATGCAGGATGTTTATGCAGTCGCAGGAATTCGGGTGGATTGTGCGACAACAGAAAATTTAAATTTACCCTCCCTCAACGATGTGGATGTGGGTGGTTGTACTATGGGATCTGTGACTGCAGAACAAATCACCTTATTTGGAAATAGAAACTTTGTAGGAACAAATGATGTCGTGGTCTATTTTGTAAATAGTACAGTACCAGGCTATAATGGATGTGCAGCTTTCCCTTCCGGAAGACCGGGATGTGTGGTAGTCAGAACAGCAAGTAGATGGACATTGGGTCATGAGTTTGGACATGTTTTAGGTCTAAACCATGTAAATAATAATGATCGGTTGATGACGGGAAATGGTACTTTCAATATTACCAATCCTCCGCCAAATCTTACATCAGGAGAATCAAGTACGATGAGATCCAGTGGACTTAGTACAAATCTATAACCCAAAATTTTTAGAACTTATGGCACAATCAAGAAAAATAGCAGTCAAAAAAAGCTTCGACCCTCAGGAAGTATTAGACTTTTTGAGACAAGATGAGTTGGATTATCCAGCAGGAGCTAAAAAATTTGGAAAAGATGCAATTCCTTTTCTCTCTGACCTTATAGAGGGTACAGATGAAAATCTCTCGATGAAGGCAGCATATCTTGTTGGATTTATTGATGACGAAAGCGTCGGTGATGTATTAAAGAAGGCGGCGGAGAAAGGTTCTTCTACCATACGGATTGCTGCTGCATATGGAGCCCAGAAAAGATCTCCAGAAGTTGCAGAGGCAATTCTATCAAGGGCATTAGATGATAACAATCCCTCCGTGGTCAAATTTGCAATGAGATCTGTTTCTAACCTGAAATTGGGGAAAAATCTGAAATCAAAAATCGATCACATTTCTAAAAACTTCCTTGATGATGACATCAAGAACTCCGCTAAAGATTTGATCAAAAAAATCAAGTGATTTTATTCATTATGGGGAAGCAATAAACTTCCCCATTTTTATTTCCAATCAACATTTACTTTTCCATTTGCTTTTATGTGAACTATTAGTCCATTCTTAGAAGGATAGAAAGCCTCGGGTCCAACTTCTAGGTTTTCAATAGTCAAATCAGCTATTCCGGTTTTTAAACCCAGTCTTTCCTGAATACTGGAGATACTTTCATTCAGAGTTTCTCCAATTGGAAAGTTAGCCCTATTCTCAATTTGTCTAATTATTTTTCTCTTTTTAAGACCAACACTTGTCTGAGCTCCTAGATTTCCACTTTCCAGTTTGAAGTTGATATCCGTAAAATAAAGGCTTTCGCTCGCTTGATCAAAAGCTGGTTTTCCGATGATATAAAGCTTCCCATCAAGGCTTTTACCGTTTGTTTGCGTGGCAAGAAAATCCATCGTGATTTGAAGAAATTCTCCAAATGCCTGACTTTTGATATTACTTGGAGTCAAAATGGTTTTTTTATCTATTCGAATGGGAATATTATTTAGATTCTCTCCCAGAATCTGATCAAGTTTAGAATAGCTGAGTAACCAAGGCAGTGTGATTCCTAAATAGTTTTCAGATTTTTTGTTTTCAGTAATTTTTGGAAGAGGAAAAGCCCTGCTAGGTACTGCGTTTTCAGGATGCGTATTTACTTTGCCATCCAGTCCTAGCCAAAGGTTTAGATTTTGGTTTTCAG
>NZ_JAHEBC010000206.1 GCF_024642405.1 Algoriphagus sp.
GATGCAAGATGCAAGTTGGCAAAACCAAATTATGCTACAATGGCTCTCTAATTCTCCGACCGCTCATTATATAGATATGGAAATTGAATCTTTACGGGATGATTTCATTTCTGGAAAACCCTTGATCAAGTACCTGAGATATAATTTTGCCATGACCGAAAATGAATTAAACGGCCTAGGTTTTGGGAAGACTTTTTCAAAGAAAGAGGTGGAAAGCTTGATAGAAATGAGTAATTCTGAAAATAGGGAAGAACTATACAAAATCGGGGAAGCCGCTGCTAAAGGATCAGTGAAAGACTTCCATTTTGAATAAATCTTATCTTAGTTAAAATTTCATTTGTCTAAAAGGACTTGAATTACTTCTGCTACCCAATCTCCTTGGACTTTGTAAAGTTCAAGGTTTTTGGCGGTGGAATCTGTCTGCCAATCTTCATGGGGAGTACTAATCGTGGTAGTTAAATATTGAAAAGCCTTATCCTGATCATTTTGTAATAAGGCTAACTCCAATAAAGTGGCTTGGGGCCAATAATCCTCAAAATCAGAAGGAGCTTTACGAAAAGGAATTTTACTTTTCTTTTCCAAATAAGTTAAAACTGAATATTCTACGACCTTCGCAAAATCAATAGTATCCTTATCTCCCCTTACAAATTTCAATGTTGCCGCATTTATTCCTGGATAAAAGTCTCTTAAATCAGCTTGATATCCTTCGGTATAAATTGATATTGCTTTGTCTAAAAAACCCTTCGCTAAAAAAGGTTTTGAGGCTTTAGCTTCATTGTATTTATCTTTATAAATCCTACCTAAAATACCCAAGGTTTCGCCATTCCCCCCTTTTTCTTCCACTAGTTTGTTCAATACCTCGATTGCTTTATCTTTCTTCCCAGCTCGGTTTAATGCGAAACCATATTGCTCCTGAACGACAATGGTCCCTTTTAAATGATTTGGCAAAGATTCAATAAAATTCACCATCTCCTGAAAGCCATTAATCGAGCGATATGCGAGCATAAAGTCAATCGCTAAACCTGCATCCCAATCATCTTTTTCAGGAAGAGATTTTTCCAACGTTTCTAATTTTCCAAGCCTATCTTCCTCTTTCCCTAAGTTTAAAATCTCTTTAATTTGCTCATTAATTTTATTGTCATGCTCGGCCCTTTCCCTTAGCATATCGACCTTGTCTATTGAAAGATTATGCTTGAATTCAATCCCATCCATGAGTTGGTATACTGGACTATCGGTGATTTTCTTCTTTTTTATGCCAGCTATATAGGCTTTCAAAGCCTCCTTTTTTTCTTCCAAATCAACAATTTCATTATCCACTATTGTGTAAGGAAAGCATCTTACGTCAACCAAATCAAAAGGTATTTTAGTCCCTGTCTCAAAAATGCTGAAAGTGGTAAAAGGCTTTGCCGTATATCGAATACCGAGCTCATAAAACACATTGGCGTTTGCTGTGGTAAGATCTGCGATCGCAAAGTCACATAAAATCAATCGCTCATACATAGGCTTGTGAATGATCCCTCCCATCATTTCCTGATCCGCCCGAATGGATTCCAAACCAGATTCTTCGATTACTGGTTTTATAAATTTCTCATATACCTCATCAAAATTTATTGTTCTACCTGAGGAATCGGGCTTTTTTCCAAAAGGCATGATTACAAAACAAAGTGGTTTCATAGCTAAATGATTTTATTTTTAAAAATTGGTTCTTTCATTTTCAAAGATGCTACTCGATGATTTTAGCTTCATTAATTGCATTTAGAATTTTAAATCTCCTCTCCGCTCTCATTTGAATATTTGCTTTCTCCCTCGAAGAGTTTAACCAGATCTCAATCTGCCCAATCCTCAATTTGATGATGTTGGAATTGATACAACTTTGAAGAAAGAAAATCTGAATGTGAACATTTTTCTCCCATAAATAGAAGCCAAAGGGAGTATTGATGACGGTCAAATCGGGATATCCAACAAGACTTTTGACCTGAGAAGCTGTAACTCTTCCATAAACTGAAATAAAATGGATTACTCCGGAAGTCTTTTCACTTACAATGATTTCATTTTGCTCATATAAGAATGGCCTTCCTAATTGATTCTTAGCATCCGCAACTGACATACTATCAGGTACTGCATAATAGCGGCAAATAATATCCGAAAACACGGGGTTTGAAACTAGTGTGGACTGAAGGTTTTCTTTCATCTTTTCTATTCTTTCTGAATATGAAAGTTTACTCCAATCCAAAGTTTCAGGGATAATTGAAGAACCGGCAACTACTCTTTTTTGAGTTTTAAAGGAGTTCTCAAGAGATTTGATTAAATATCTCTTGATCTGCAAAAGACAATTATTTTTTAACTCATTAAAGTCATTTGCTTCAATGGTTTCCATATGCTTGAAATCATTCGCTAAGTCTTTAGCGAAATTTGTATTTCTCTCGAAAGCTTTTCCCTTCTCAGGAAGTTTAAAAAACCTGCTGATATTGATTCCAAAACTCATATCTCCAAATTCTTGTAGGGCAGCCAGATATTCCTCATGACAGATTCCATTAGAAGAATCCAAATCAGCAATTGGCCAACCTGCCTCGCCATTATAAATGATTATTATCACATTGGACGATCTAAGGCTATCCATACAATTTTCAAAAGCATCCTTTGAAAGAGTAGAATCAAAAGTCCCTTCATTGATTAAGACCTCAAATATTTTCTCCCCCAAAAAAAGTTCTTTCTCAATTTCAATTTGCAAATACTTCCTTAAGTCCTTAAGAGATTTTTTAGAGTCTAGATTTGAAAAAGATGAGTTTACTCTACTTGAAAGAAAAACTTTTATTGTCTCCATTTTGCTTTTTGTTTCACTTAAATTAGAATGAAAAAATCTGGTTATAAGATAAAAATAAGCTTATATCTTATTAAATCAGACACTTAATCAAACAATTGAATTAAATAAAATCCGATGACGAAATTAAGACTGATTTTTACATTGGGCTTTTTTAAAGAGGCTATTAGCTCTTTAATCCCCACCCTTTTTGTTTATCTGGATTTTTATGAGAACACTCTAAAGGCAAGTCATGCCATCATTTTGGCACTATTCACTTTTTTTGCGCTTTTAGGAATAATGCTATTCATAAAAATTAGAGAGTATAGAAATAGTATTGCCAGAGCACTTGCATATGGTTATTATAAGAATTTTGTTGAAAAATTATTTTCATTAATTGAGTCAAAAGGGAAAAGTGAAATTGAATTCATCTTCCAGAACAAAACCAAAAAATATGCTCCTAAGAATATCATATTCACCATGTTTTTAGCTTCTTCTTACGAGGATTTGCTACGTAAACAAGAAAAAATCAAAGACTCTTTTGAAATCGTCTATATAGAATCAAATGCATATAGCCATCCATTTTTCGTTTATGCTAAAACCAAAGATGACAAGATTATTATCAATGAAATTCCAAGGACATTATTTGCTTTAAAATACTATGTGGATCCTAATTTAGATACTATCAAAAAAATTGATAGTGAAACGCAAAAGTATTTTACCTGCTTTAATGATGAGTTTAAAAAACTATGGTCTAGGATTGACAGTCCTACAAATAATTTTAACCTAAAGATGATTGAAAAGAAGTAATTGTAAGCTTATTTCTTTTAAAAAACACCTTTATTCTTCCTTTGTGATCTTATCCACTACCAACGAAATTGCGCCATCGCCCGTCACATTACAAGCAGTCCCAAAGCTATCCATCGCGATATACAATGCAATCATTAAACCAATCATTTCTTCACTAAACCCAAGCATGGACTGAAGAACACCAATTGCTGCCATTATGGCTCCTCCCGGTACTCCAGGTGCTGCAACCATCGCAATTCCCAGCATAAATATAAATCCGGCAAACATCCCAAAATCATACGGTACTTCTTCCAATATCATTAATGCGATGGCACAAGCGGTAATTTTCATGATACTTCCTGACAAGTGAATAGTAGCACAAAGTGGTATTACAAATCCTGCGATTTTTGGAGAAACGCCATTTTTTTCTGCCTGTTCCAAAGTCACAGGAATAGTGGCTGCGGAAGATTGCGTTCCTAAAGCTGTAAAATAGGCAGGCATCATAGTCAGCAAAAGCTTGATTGGATTTTTCTTTACGATCGCTCCTGTGATAATATATTGTAAAATCAACAAGAATATATGCATGGCAAAAATAACCCCAATGATATTTAAGAAAACTGAAAGGATTGAATATACCTGACCACTAAACGCCATGTTTGCAAAAATCCCAAGAATGAAAATCGGTAATAAAGGAACAATGACATTCTCTATGAGTTGCATGATGATCGTTTCGAAATTCTTCACCACTTTTTTTAGGGTAGAATTTTCTTGATAGGATAACCCTAAACCAATCACAAACGCCAGAACCAATGCTGACATCACATCAATCACAGCTGGAATGGTAATGCTAAAATAAGGTTCAAGATCCTTCCCAGTTTCTGTGATTTCAGTAGCTTCATTTACATATGAAGAAAGGAGAGATGGAAAAATAGTGGAAGATGTAAAATAACTCATAAAGCCAGAAAAGAGCGTTGACCCATAAGCTATTGCAGCAGTAATCAACAAGAGTTTACCTGCACCTTTTCCAAGGTCCGAAATCGAAGGCATTATTAATCCCAATATGATCAATGGGATTGCAAAATTCAGAAATTGCCCAAAAAACGAATTAAAGGTTGCAAATATCCTGTTGATAGACTCCGGCAAAAAGAGACCAAAAACGATCCCTAATACGATGGCAACAAAAACTTTAAAAAGGAGATTGGAAAATAATTGCTTCATTTTTTGACTTGGATTCTGAATCAGTTGGCTATGGCCATCTTGAATTTTTGAAATGCTAAGATAGAAGATTAGGTTTTTAGAGTAGACCTAACCATACAATAATTACCTCTGAACTTACAGATGGTGAAAATTGATTCTTTCTATCAAACCACCGAATGAAAATTGAAGATATTTACTCTGCTAAAAGTAGCTTTTCCTTGACCATCCTTATTTCTGTATTTTTATTGGTCAAAAGTCAAAAAAAGTGGATTTATAGTCCAAGAAATTTTCACTGATAAGTTGGGAAGATTTTTTGAGAATGATTAAGCAACAAAAAATCAAAATCTAGACTTAAAGAGAGAAATTTTTCCTTATTCAATATAACTCAGGACAGTTATGCAAAATTATCTGGCTTAATTAATCCCTATTTTAAAAATCAGCTAAAGATATTTGTCATGAAAAGAACCCTTCTTACGATTTTTATTTATTGTTTGAATTCTTTTGCTTTTGCTCAAGCACAAGATCCGCCTACTGTTGTTGCAGGGTTTCCAGTAAATTATGACGAGGATGCCATTCCACCCTATACCCTTCCAGATCTTTTTACATTAGAAAATGGAAAAAAAGTAACTGACTCAAAGACCTGGCTGAAAAACCGAAGGCCGGAGCTTTTGGAAGCTGTTGCAGCATTACAGTATGGAAAAACTCCCCCTGCTCCAAGGAAAATAGAATTTGATGTTGTTGAAAAGGAAGGCGATGCTTTTAATGGCAAAGCTATCCGGAGGCAAGTCAGGATTTATCTTACAGAAAATAGCAAAGATCACCCAATGGATTTGCTGGTCTACTTGCCTAAAAATTCAAACAAAGCAGTACCGATATTCTTTACTATTTCTTTCACCGCAAACTCTCAAACGGTAGATGATGCTGAAGTTCGAATTGGAGAAATATGGAATAGAGAAGGTCAAAAAGTTAAAGCTGATCAACCAAGTAGATTTCGTGCTACCAATGTGGAACAGTTCATTGACGAGGGATATGGATTTGCCACTGTTTATTATGGTGATATAGATCCAGATTTTAAAGATGGTTTTGAACATGGGATCAGGAAGGAATTTTTAAAACCCGGTGAGACTAAACCTAAAGATGATGAATGGGGTACTATTTCGGCTTGGTCTTGGGGACTGAGTAGAGCCATGGACTATTTTGAAAAAGACAATCAAATTGACCAAGATCGGGTTGCTTTAATGGGAGTCTCACGATTAGGAAAAACAGTACTTTGGACAGGAATTAGAGATCCTCGATTTAAAATGATTATTGCAAGCTGCTCAGGTGAAGGTGGAGCTGCACTGGCTAGAAGAGACTATGGAGAAAATATCAAACATATGTCTGACCCTTCCAGATATGCTTATCAGTTTGCTCCAAACTACCACGAATATTCTACGCATGTTGAAGATTTTCCATTTGACGCGCATTCCTTAGTGGCGATGATTGCACCGAGACCTATCTTGCTTCAAACTGGAAATACTGACTATTGGTCGGATCCAAAGGGTGAATTTCTTGCTGCTCAAGAAGCTAGCAAGGTGTATCAACTATTTGGAGAAAATGGTCCAGAGGAAAATGAAATGCCTCCTGCTGGAGACACTTCACTTTTAGAAAATAAACTTGGGTATTATATGCATGAGGGAGGACACGGAACTATACCCTCAGATTATCCTGTCTTCATCCAATTCATGAAGAAATTTTTATGATTCGGATTTAGTAAGAAATAGGGATTTCTACCATAGTCTGATCCCAACCTAATCGCATCACGGCAGTATTATTTCCAAGATCTTCAAACCTAATCGAAAAGGCTTCTACCACTTCTGAGATAGATTTGGAATCAACCGTAAATCGAATCAAATCTTTACTTTCATTGTATTGGAAAGCTCCCCAATAATCTAAATCAGAATTGAGAATAATTGTCCATTCGTTCTCTCCCGGGATTGCAAACATGGAGTAGGTTCCGGCTTTAAGACTTTCTCCCCCAATTTTGATATCCTTAAATGCCTTAAACTCTACTGCTTCATTTGCTCCCATT
>NZ_JAHEBC010000207.1 GCF_024642405.1 Algoriphagus sp.
TGGACCTACTGGAGGCGACGGGTTAGCCTGGCCACCTTTCACTTGTAGTTTTAAATAACCAGTGATTTCCTTAGCCATTGCTTAGTCTTGTTTTTCTACTTGTATAAAGTTTAATTCTACCGGAGTATTTCTTCCGAAGATCTTGACCATAACATTCAATTTCTTCTTCTCATCAAATATCTCCTCTATTGTCCCAGTAAATCCACTGAATGGGCCGTCCATTACTTTTACGGCTTCTCCTACTATAAATGGGGTATCTAACTTCTCAGCAAACTCATCAATCTCTTCAACCTTACCTAAAATACGATTGACTTCTGATTGGCGCAATGGTTCAGGGGTTTTGGAAGCTCCCCCCTGGTTTGATCCTAAGAAACCGATAACTCCTGGGATACTCGTTATTACGTGATTGGCTTCACCATTTGAGAGATCAGCATTGACTAAAACATATCCAGGAAAGAAATTTCTCTCCCTAACACGCTTTTTGCCATTTCTCATCTCATATACCTTCTCAGAGGGAATCAGCACTTCAGGAATGTATTCGTCAATCTTCTGCCTGGAAATTTCATTATCCAAGTAGGTCTTTGTCTTTTTTTCCTGTCCAGCTACTACCCTGAGTACGTACCATTTATGTTCAGCCATTCTGTAATATCAATTCAATTAAAATAAATCATAAAACCATTTCATGATGTTTTCGAAGCCTAAATCTATTGCCCCAATAAATAGAGCAAAGATTAACGAAGCGACTAGCACCAAAACTGCACTATTTTGAAGAAAGGAATACTTCGGCCAAGTGACCTTGTTTTTCATTTCATCATAAGACTCCAGAACAAAGTTTTTTAGATTCATATTGTAATACTTACTGGCACGGGCAGAGAGATTCGAACTCCCATCAACGGTTTTGGAGACCGCTATTCTGCCGTTGAACTATGCCCGTGTGAATGAACGCTCCGCTAATGGGAACGCAAAATTAGGTATTGTTCAGTAAAGAAACAAATGCGATCCCAAAAATACTTCAGGATCGCATTGTTCAATATTTGAAATTTTGATTAGTCTAGGATTTCTGTAACCTGTCCAGCACCTACTGTTCTACCACCTTCACGGATCGCAAAACGAAGTCCTTTCTCAAGTGCAACTGCATTTAGCAAGTTTACCTCAATAGTTACGTTATCACCTGGCATTACCATTTCAACATTTTCTGGAAGTTTGATCTCTCCAGTTACGTCAGTTGTTCTTAAGTAGAACTGAGGTCTGTATTTGTTGAAGAATGGAGTATGACGTCCACCTTCTTCTTTTGATAATACATAAACTTCTGCTTTGAAATGAGCATGAGGAGTAACAGATCCTGGCTTACAAATAATCATACCTCTCTTGATCTGAGACTTTTCAATACCTCTCAACAAAAGACCTACGTTATCACCAGCTTCACCTCTATCCAATATTTTACGGAACATCTCAACACCAGTAACTGTAGACTTAAGTCCTTCAGCGCCCATACCGATAATGTCAACCGCCTCACCAGAGTTTACAACACCTCTTTCGATTCTACCGGTTGCTACTGTACCACGACCAGTGATCGAGAATACATCTTCAACAGGCATCAAAAAGTCTTTGTCAATAGCACGCTCAGGTAGTGGAATATGCTCATCTACAGCATCCATTAACTCCATAACAGTATTAACCCACTTTTCCTCACCGTTTAGTGCACCTAGTGCAGAACCAGCGATTACAGGAATATTGTCACCATCAAACTCGTAGAAAGAAAGTAATTCTCTAACTTCCATTTCAACAAGCTCAAGAAGCTCAGGATCATCAACCATATCCACTTTGTTCATGAATACAACAAGAGCTGGAACACCTACCTGGCGAGCCAAAAGGATATGCTCTCTTGTTTGTGGCATAGGTCCATCAGTCGCTGCTACCACAAGGATAGCGCCGTCCATCTGGGCTGCACCCGTTACCATGTTCTTTACGTAATCAGCGTGTCCAGGACAATCTACGTGAGCGTAGTGTCTTTTTGCAGTTTGATATTCTACGTGAGAGGTGTTAATGGTAATACCTCTTTCTTTTTCTTCTGGAGCGTTGTCTATAGAAGAGAAATCTCTTAATTCAGATAGACCCTTACTAGCCAAAACGGTAGTGATGGCAGCAGTCAAAGTGGTCTTTCCATGATCTACGTGACCAATCGTACCGATATTAACGTGCGGCTTGGAACGGTCGAATTGTGCTTTTGCCATGCGTGAAAATCCTCAGTTTAAGTTTAAAGATATATTTATATTAATTTATTAAAGCCATGTGAGCCAACGACGGGATTTGAACCCGTGACCCCTTCCTTACCAAGGAAGTACTCTACCCCTGAGCTACGTCGGCTTAAGCCCGATACTTTCCCTAAGAAAAGTATTGAGCGGGAGACGAGGCTCGAACCCGCGACCTGCAGCTTGGAAGGCTGCCGCTCTACCAACTGAGCTACTCCCGCTTGTTTCCGGCTAAGCCGAATTTTTTTAGCCCTGCAAAATTAGCAAAAAATTTTGCATTTGACAATTGTGGGGGAAACAGGATTCGAACCTGTGAAGACATAAGTCAACGGATTTACAGTCCGTCCCAGTTGGCCGCTTTGGTATTCCCCCAACTTTCGTCACATTTTTAAGTCTTTTCATAAGACCTATCTATCGTAACGGATGGCAAAATTATAGCCTTTTCTGAAAGTATCAAAGCATGAATTTCAAATTTGAAAAGATTTTATTCACTTATTACACAACCAACTAAAAATCAATCGATTAATTTTCATCTTTTAAGGCTTCCATAAAATAATCATAATAGCTTTTAAGTTCAGGGTCCTTTTCTAGCGAGGCAATTTCAAAAATATCATCTAAAACCTTTGGATCATCTGAAAATGCTAAAATAGCCTGAAAAGCACCTAATCTGATAAAATTCTGAGGATTGGATCTCATAATTTCTTTTAGGTTCTCAACTGCCTTTAACTTTCCCTCTTCAGGGAATCTGCTAAAATATTCTCCATAATAACCCAAAAAGAAATATAATCCCTCCCCTGAAAGCCTATTAATTTTACCATTAAACCATTCTCCTTTATCCAAAATTGGTTTGGTAATAAAATATTCTGAAATGGGAATAACATACCGATAGTTATTTTCTTCCGAAAATTTCTCAACTATTTCTTCGTCCAACTCTAATCCTTCCATACTTGTCAGAGCCATCAAAGCCGAACTGGCTACTAAAACAGAGCGCTCTTCTAGCAAACCCAAAAATGTTTGCTCATATTTTTCAGGATCTAAATTTGACAAAACATCAACAGCTCCGGCTCTTACCGAATTCTTAGATTTACTTTCCAAAATTCTTACGACCTCAGCTTCAAGTTCGGGATTTTCTACCATCCACTCTGGGTGACTCTGCAGAATGCCCAATCCTAATTCTTTAATGGACCAAAAATCGTCTTTGATAGCCTTTGGAATCAATGATTTTAACTCCTGAAATGCCTCTAAAGAGACCAAACTGTCAAGGGCCTCATACCTAGCAATTCCTAATTCTGATCTTTCAAATTGATTCACCCATTGTTCTTTCGAGTTTAGCTGAATTCTTTGAATTAAAAGATCCTTCCCCTCATCGAACATCACTAGGTCAGTTGTTATTTCATTTTCTAAAGCAAATTGCTGAAAAGCTTCTCTAAGCGTAAAATGCTTAATTTTTCTTGTTCCATTTTCATACCAACTCACCTCAAATGGTATTTGATAAAGAGGGGCAGTTTCCAAATCCTGAATTTGGGTCACAGAAATCAAGACATTCTCCGGTAGTGTATAATCGATTTCTATTAAAAGCTCAGGATGGCCTTTATCCAAAAACCATTGGTTAAAGAACCAATTCAAGTCTTCACCCGACACTTCTTCAAATGCTTGCCTCAAATCATGAACTTCAACGCTCGAAAGCGCATGCTTATTTAGATACAGATTAAGACTCTGGAAAAAAACTTCGTCTCCCAAATACTTTCTAAGCATGTGTAAAATTACACCTCCTTTTGAATAGCTGTGAGAATCAAACATATCCTCAGAGTTCTCATATTGATACCGGATTAAATCAACTTTTTTATTTAAAGCTTCTTGGAAATAAGTTTCCATTTCAGCAACTAATTTTAATGCCGCCTGGTCTTTTCCATATTTATATTCGTTCCATAAATATTCACTGTAATTAGCAAATCCCTCATTTAAAGTAAGATTAGACCAAGATTCTGTTGTGACAAAATCTCCAAACCATTGATGAAAAAGTTCATGGGCAATGATGTAATCCCATTCAGAATCCAAAGCTTCCTCTTCATTGAGTTTGAGTTCTTCCATGAAAATAGAAACTGTCGTATTTTCCATGGCGCCAGAAACAAAGTCTTTCACAACAACCTGATCATACTTTGGCCATGGATATTTAAAACCAAGCTTTTCTGAGAAAAACCCAATCATTTCGGGTGTATTTTGAAATACAATCTCTGCCCCTTTTTCGTAGCCCTTTTCCACATAATACCCAAGCGGAATATCTTCCCAACTTGCCTCCACTTTTCCAAAATTTCCTATTGCAAAAGCAGCCAAATAAGGAGCATGCGGTTCTTTCATTTCCCAATAATCCAAATGGAATCCATTCTTCAAATCCTCTTGATTTACCAACTCCCCATTTCCGATAGAAATCATAGAATCTGGTACTGTTAGCTTAAAAAGCTGTGTCATTCTTTCATTAGGATGATCAAAGGTTGGGAACCATTTTGAATTATGCTCAGTCTCCCCTTGTGTCCAAATCATTGTGGGTCTTAATGGGTCAACCCCTTTCGGATCAATAAAATAGAGGCCTTTCGTGTCCGTAATCGCTTGACTCCCATTTCCCGAGTTCCTTTCAGGAAAAGCAGTATAGGTCATCGAGATGTCAAACGTTTCTTCCTTTGAAACTTCCCTAGGAAGAAAAATCCTTAATTGTTGTTCATTGTATGTATAAGCTAAACTGGTGCTGTCAGTATTCTCCACAAAGTAAATTTTACCCACTTCAAAGTCTTGCGCATCCAGAAGGACTTCTTTTTGTGGCTTAAAATACGGCTTCATGGTAAGAATAGCTTTTCCTAAAACTGCTTGTCTTTGAAAATCAAAATCAAGTTCTAAGTCTGTATGGATCAAATCAAAACTCCGGGTTGCTGATCCTTTATAGTTTGAAATTTCTTTTTCTTTCTCTTCAATCAATTTCAAAATGCTTAGGGTATCAATCCCTTCCTCTATTTCGGACTCAAGAGATAGCTCTAACTCATTATTACCCTCGGTTTCTGGAGAAATATTCTTAGAAGATTTACATGATCCGAGGAGAATAATCAGTAATCCAAGCCCAAACTTGGTAGACTTTTGCAAAATATCTTTTGCCTTAGTTTGCATTTGTTTCATATTTGAGAAAAGAAAGACCGAAAAGATCGGATTTAATATTTTCAGCTTCAAATAAATGGTAATGTTTTCAGTAACTATCCAAAACGAAACCTTTTCGGTAGAAAAAACCGAAAACTTGACAGAGGTTAACGGTAAAAGTTTAATATGGGATTTGGAATGGGTTTCAGAAAGAAAAATTCATCTCATCCGGAACAATCAATCATTAGAGGCTGAATTGATTTCATTTGAAAAAGAAACTAAAACTATACAGATTAGGCTAAATAATAAAATCGCTTCCATACAAATTAAAGATAGGTTTGATCTTTTACTAGAGAAAATGGGGATGAATAGTAGTGCTGCCGGTTTAGTAAAAGATATAAAAGCACCGATGCCCGGTTTAATTCTTGAACTCAAAGTAAAGCCTGGTGACGAAGTCAAAAAAGGAGATGTTGTGTTGATTTTAGAGGCTATGAAAATGGAAAATATCATAAAAGCCCCTGGAGATGGTTTAGTAAAAGCTGTCAAAGTAAACCTTAAACAAAGTGTAGAAAAAAATCAAGTCTTAATTCAATTCTAAAAAGTAATTGCTACTTGCCAAAGTCAAAAATTAGATTTGCCCTAGCATAATGACATGAAGGAATTATATTTGTCGGATTATTTAATCTAAAACAATCCTATTCAGCAACTCCTTTGCAAATAAATCCATCTATGAAATATAAACGAATACTCCTTAAACTAAGTGGTGAGGCTCTAATGGGCGATAAGAATTACGGTATCGACCCCAATAGACTTCAGCAATACACTAAAGAAATTATGAAGGTTAAGGAAATGGGGGTAGAAATTGCGATCGTTATCGGAGGTGGCAATATCTTTAGGGGAGTACAAGCAGCGCAATCTGGCATCGACCGGGTACAAGGAGATTACATGGGAATGTTAGCTACTTTGATCAATGCTATGGCCTTACAGAGCGCTTTAGAAAAATCAGGCCTTTACACCAGATTGATGTCTGGGATCAAAATAGAGAGTGTTTGTGAACCGTTTATCCGTAGAAGAGCGATCCGCCATTTAGAAAAAGGAAGAATTGTAATCTTTGGTGCAGGAATAGGTAATCCCTATTTCACGACTGATTCTACCGCTAGTTTAAGGGCGATTGAAGTAGAAGCGGATGTCGTTTTAAAAGGCACAAGAGTTGATGGAGTTTACACTGCAGACCCAGAAAAAGACGCAACAGCGACTAAATATAGAACCATATCTTTCCACGAAGTGTATGAAAAAAACCTGAATGTCATGGACATGACGGCATTTACACTTTGTCAGGAAAACAACCTACCAATCATTGTGTTTGACATGAACAAAACTGGTAATTTAAGTAAACTCGTAGAAGGAGAGGAAGTTGGAACTTTGATTACAACACTTTAACCTTAAGATTATGGAAGAAATCGAATTATTCTTAGA
>NZ_JAHEBC010000208.1 GCF_024642405.1 Algoriphagus sp.
ATTTTATGATCTGTTCCGGAAATCTCTACATCTGGCTGAACAGGTATTTTCACTCCTTCGCCAACATTGGGTTTAGCCCAAATTGCATCTGCCAATTGTTTGAATTCTTGTTCATCGTCCGATAAACTCGGAGATTGAACCGGCTTTTCACCAATTATTTTTACTCCTGCATCGGCTAATTCTCCCAGCTTTTTCAAGACAGGAAGCGTCATCAAAGAAGCGCTTTCATCAAGCATCAAAACTTCATAGGTGTTTCCGCTTTGAGCCTTCAACTTTCCGTTTTCAGCTTGAATTGCCTCCTTTAGCGCTGATGAATTCACAAAATCAAACTCGTATCCTTTCGGGATTTCTGGAAGCTTTTCTCTAGCAACCCAAGTAATATTTGTGTTCTCTCCATAGTAATACAGGATATCTGCTACGTTCTCTCCTTGTTGAAGCATATAAGAACTTCTCCCCAAATAGTCAATCCATGGTTTTGCCATAGCTGCCCAAGTTTCCTGACGGGAAAAATATTGACCGAAAGGCCCCAAAGAAAATCCTGGCTTCATCTCATCTAAAGGTTGATGAACCGAAGTATGAATCACAAATCGATTCAAGCCAGACGCCAATTCCAAATCTGCTGTTCGTTTTAATCTTTCCGGATATTCCTGAAAAGGTCTACCCACAGAAGTCATTGACTCGGCGGCCACAAAAGGTTTCCCATAGATATTGGCCACTGAAGCAGACTCACGGATATCTGCTTCACTTCTAACTTCCTCATCTGTACCTCCACCTAAACTACCCGGCGTCCACATGGCAGACATAGGAATATCTGCATGCCGTTTTACATCCATTCCATCTGCGAGATAAATCCGCTTGTTTTCATGGGATTCGGTATAACGTTTCATTTCACGTTTATGAAGCTCCTCTCCAATCACATCGTAATGATTGTCGGCGATCATTTCGCCGATGGTCTTTCTAAAATCCCAAAGAAACTTCTCGCTCTCTTCCCTACTATTCACCAGCATACCTGTCAATACCGGAAGATAAGGCGTCAAGCTATACCCTCTTCTTTTCTCAAATTCTTCAGGGAATTTAGCGGTCCAATTCATATGGCCTGCCTCATAGCTATCCAAAATCATGAATTCTAATCCTTCAGGTCCCAACTTTCCTCCTGTAGCATCTTGATACAAATCCAGGTAATGATTGATGTATTTTCTTACAGCGACAGGATCTAGTTTATCCACTTCCAAACCTGTTGCCTCGGGAGAGGCTGGGTGATTTTGGCGACCTGTCAAGGAATATCCCAATCGGATAATTTTCCAATTTCCAGCAGGTGCCTCCCAGGAAATTGATCCATCTTTCTGAAGTAAGGAAGTCAAGTCAAGCACTTGGCTTTTATCCAACACTTCATCTGATGGGCTATTTATTTCACTTTGAGCAAGCTGATAATTTTCGGTCCATGGCAAAAAACCCGCCTTATCCTCTACTTGATCAATTCTCGACGTTTTATACAAAACAAATTCAGCCACATTTACTCCAGTCGGTTTAGGTTCTTCCATAGGAATACCTGCCATTGCCATAAAAAGATTGACCTCACCTGGCAAGGTTTCATAACATATTCTCCAAAATTTTGCAGCGGTTGGACTAAAAGAAACTGTATTGAATGGAACAGTACTACCTGAAACTTTGGCAATTGTCCTAAAATTCACTCCATCGTCACTGACTTTCAGACTTCGGTTTTCAGGGCCTCCATTAAATTCCGCCAGCGCTCCATTCATTGCGCCGGAAATACTCATAGCTTTAAAGGTCTGGGGTTCATCAAAGGCATATTGGATCCACATATCTTTACCAACCTCCATGGGCGGAAGAAAACCACCATGATCTATTTTCCCATCCATTAATAAGCCATGATCAAAGTCACCCCCACTTTTTGTGATTGTAGGAGAAAGCTCCTGAATTGACTTTTCATCAGAATTAACAGGGTAGGCCACCACCAAAGCATCTCTATAAAACACCGGTTCTTTTCCTATAAAACCTCCTGAAATTCCACCACCTTCCAAATGGGCATCCTGAAATACCCCCGTTTGACCAGAAGGTTGAGGTAAAGCAAGGCTCAATGTTTTTCCTCCTTCTACTAAAATTTCCGACCACACATATTTCTTCATAGCATCTTCCGGAGCCACCCAAGGACCCCCAGTGACAGACCATCCCGGAGAACCCGCAATCGCCATTTCAAGATCTTTTTCCCCAGCTAAATCAGTTGCCAATTTGAAAGCCTCTTTCCATTCTGGAGTCATAAAAACGAGTTTCTTTTCTACCACAACAGGAGTAAACAGATTGGCATCGAAATTCTGAAATCCCCCAATCCCGGTTCTTTTCATCCAATCCAAGTCTTTGCGAATCCCATTTTGGGTGATATTCCCATTCATCCAATGCCACCAAACTCTAGGTTTAGCTGCATTGGGAGGATTTTGAAAATCTTGGAAAACCGGATTACCGGAACCTTGCTGCGCAAAAGAATAAGTAGCAGCAACTAAAAGCAGTACACTCAAAAAGGATTTTTTCATTTTGGGTTTCATTAAAAGAAGATACACACAATTCTAATGTTTCATTTTGACAAATCCATCCTGTAGCATAGGGATAATGAAAAACATATTGTCGATCTAACATCCTTGGTTTGGAGCGATAAGATTTTCTTTTCGCCAATTCATAATCAATCGGTATCAATTCTTAATTTCACAAAATGACAAAAAATAGAATATTTAGAGTTTCCTAATCTTTTTGATTCAGCTATGCCTCATCTTTTAGATAATCCCATTTTCCATTCTTTGACAGGCCTGGATCAGAAATTCAATGAGGGTTCCTTCCAATTTCCTTTTTTTAATCAGGATATAGCCCCATTTATGAGTTTAGAGAAATGGGATAAAGACTCCCAAAAAAGCCTACTTTCTAATACACCAAAAGATCGATTATGGTATTTACTAATAAACCAAGAAGTTGATTTTATCCCTGAACTGGAGGTGACCTTAGCTGGTCCGGCCACCCAGCTTATATCAACTAACAGAGTACTGGAACCAGCTACTAAAATAAAAACAGAAATTACTCCTCTTACCCTCTCTAATGTTGATGAAATGATCGCTTTAACAGAATTGACCGAACCTGGACCATTTTCTAAGCGAACGATTGAGTTTGGAAATTATCATGGGGTGATAATCAACGGAAAACTTGCTGCAATGGGTGGAGAAAGAATGCACATCGGAGATTATACCGAAGTTTCTGCGATCTGTACTCATCCGGATTTTAGAGGTGCAGGATTAGGTGCCAAAATCACTCATTTTTTAACAGAATCGATCTATTCCCAAGGGAGAAAACCCTTTCTACATTCACGGGCCGATAATGCTCATGCAATTGCGATCTATAAAAGGTTGGGTTATGAACTAAGGAGTCCCATGCATTTTTACTCATTTCAGCAAAAAGATTCTTAAAGTTTAAATGATAAAAACTTTGGAGAAATTATTTTGAATGAACTAGTTAAGAATAAAATATCTAGCTATTTTGGATTTAGCCCATTTCTTAAATGGGGTCTATTTTCATTAAGGTAAAAACTGATTTAATGAAACATATTGCTTTATTTTTACTTGCCAATCTAGTTTATCACTTCAGCTTTTGTCAACAATTGATCGATAAAACCCCATTTGATCTTGTTGATAATTTAATTTTCATCCAATTAAAAATTAATAATCATCCAGATCCATTGAATTTTATGTTTGATTCCGGTGCAGGAGTAACGGTCATAGATACACAAATTGGAGATAAACTCGACTTGAAAATCTCAGGAGAAACCAAAATAGGGACAGCAGGAAAAACCCTTACATCAAAAACATCAGACAAAAATCAAATCTTGATAGGTGAGCGAGTCAAGTTAAACGAGAGTTCGCTTTACTTAATGGATTTATCACACCTCAGCACTTTCTTAAAGACGAATGTGGATGGTATAATTGGGGTCGATTTACTTAAAAATTTTATCACTGAAACAAATATAGATGCTGGAGAAATGCGGTTTTATTTCATTTCTGGTTTTAATTACCATGGGAATGCCGAGCCAATTCAATTGATCAGTCTTGAATCAGATCTTTTTGGAATACCTATTCAAATTCTTCCTAAAGGTGCAAAAGAAAGCATCAACCTAGTCGTCAAAATCGATACCGGAGCGAGTAATTACTTAACCTTTCATAATAATTCTGTTTCTGAAAACTACTTGCTCAAACCCAAAAAAAGACATAAAGTGAGTAAGGGATTTAGTCTTGATCCAACCATCACTTCGAATGTTCGAGGGAAAGTCACATTTGCTAAGATTGGTAATAAAAAATGGAAGAATATACCTTCGGTTTTTGAAATAGATCCAGTCAATGAAGTTTCTAAAAGGAAAGCAGATGGACTTATCGGTCAGGAATTGCTATTAGATTTTAATATTCTATACTATCTAAAAGATGGGATTGTATATTTAGAATCTAGGGAAAAGTAAAGAAATAAAGTGATCCGATTTTAAACTTTAGAGAGCTATGAAAAATTTATGTTTGATGCTGCTATTGGCTGCTCTGATTTCCTGCTCAAACGATCCAATAAATGCTGATTTTGTAGAAATAAAAGATAACCTCGCCCGCTTTGATATTGAAAATAATTCTGATTCAGATATAGAGAAAATATCCTTTGAGATTAATTACTTTGATCAAAATGAAAAGCTTTTGCTTACCGATACGGTCAGTTACCAAATTAGTATAAATGTGGATGGGGACGAGTCTCCATTTTTAATGGCTCATGACAAAACTTTTTTTGTTCAAGCTATACCAACCGATTGTAAGAAAGCAGATATCAGGATTTTAGAAGCTAACTTCAATAACGAAATTGAATAAAAGTACCGGCAAAAGGTCAATGATGATTTTCTAGTGTATTTTATATTCAAGAACGTCATCCTTATTATGCCCAAGCGTTTTCACCTTCATAGGGTAAGCAACCATCATATCTGCCTGGAATAGGATTATATCGTAAAGCTTTAGTAGCTCCAGGTTCTGATGTAAAATATCCCCAAATGCACAATTCCTTCATCATGGTGAAGAAATGCGGGGTATCACCATCTTGACCCTTTTTAGACTCTTCATCAAAACTTGTTAATAATTCGAGCTTTTGCTCCACAGAAAGATTCAAAAAATCTTTGCCATAGGTTATGTTTGATTCCTTACCAATTGTCCCCAGCCCTTTAATAAAAATGGCCGCTTCCTCTTGATCATAACAATCATTGACCATTGCTTTCATAAACTCACCAATATGTGCAGCTTTAGCTCCCGGAGATTGATCTGTGTCAGGAAGAATAGTTTCACCGATTTCATCAAGCAAAGAAAGATCATCTTCGGTGAGTAGGTTTGATCTTTCCTTCTGAGTAGAGCATCCAGATAAAAAAGCTTGCGAGCCAATCAGACTTCCTCCAAGTATGGATGCTGTAAGTTTTAATGCTTCTCTTCTTTCCATAACCAATATTCATTTTTAGAATTTCGATAAAGCTATTTAACACTGTCCACAAAATATGCGAACTACTGAGAGATATGAATTAGCCGGCTTTCTTCTTAGAAATAAAGAATTTTTTTTAATCATAAAGCCCCACTTTTAAACTGCTCAACAGCATAGGTGGCCGCACGGGCTGTCAGTGCCATGTATAAAATTGAAGGGCTCTGATTGCCTGTACTGGTCATACATGCCCCATCAGTAACAAATACATTTTTACACTCATGAAGCTGATTGAATTTATTCAAAAGAGAAGTCTTAGGATCACTACCCATTCTTACTCCGCCCATTTCATGAATATCCAACCCTGGCGCCTGTTTACTATCATAGGAGTATAGATCTGTACAACCCATTTTCTCCAGCATTTTTTTACTTTCCTCCAGAAAATCAGCTACCATTTTTTCATCATTGTCATCATAGCCAACATCCGTTACCAGCAAAGGAATACCCCATTCATCCGTTTTATCAGGACTTAAATAAACTCGATTTGACGCTTTAGGAATGGTCTCCCCTTGCATATACATATAAATACGCCAATTACCTGGTTTACTCAAGTTATGTTTGAAGTCTGCTCCCAATTGCGGTTCATTGTCGGGGACTTCCTCAGCTCGATTTCTATATGCACCTGTAAAAATTGTATACCCACCCACGAAGTCGGTATCCTGTTCCTTCAAGTTTCGGTAGTTGGCGATGATGCATTCTGTAGGATTTTTTCCATAGAAATATTTATCCTCAAAACCATCAATTTTACCCCCAGAACCTGCTCTATAGTTATGAAAGCTGACATATTTTCCTAATAAATCATGATCGTTCCCTAAACCATTGGGGAACCGCTCTGATTTAGAATTAAGTAAAATCAAGTTGGAATTAAGTGCAGAAGCATTGACAAAAATAACCCTCGCAGTAAAGACAATTTCCTCCTTTGTATTGGTATCTATCACTTTAACGCCAGAGGCTTTGCCGGAGCTTTCATCATAAAGAATTGAATGAACCACCGAAAATGGTCTGATAGTGAGATTACCGGTTTTTTCAGCCCAAGGTAAAGTAGAAGCATTGGAACTGAAATACCCCCCAAATGGACAGCCCCGCATACACAAATTTCTGCATTGGCATTTGGCTCTTCCCTGATCCAGATGAATCTGTTTGGGTTCACTTACCTGAGCCCATCGGCCTTGAACTAAATGTCTTCCTGGGAAATTTTCCTTAAGCGTTTTTTGCATGTACTCCTCCACACAATTGAGATCAAAAGGGGGTAAAAACTCTCCATCAGGCATTGCTTCGATTCCATCGTTATTTCCGCAAAC
>NZ_JAHEBC010000209.1 GCF_024642405.1 Algoriphagus sp.
AGCTTTTGTGGTCTTGTTTCCTTTCAGACCCCAACCTCCATAATCTGTAAGGGGGCTGTAGTTTATAACTCCTATAGACAGGATATTAGTTTTGTCTATTTTCCGCCAATTTCGGATAAATGGAAAGTATCGAAAAGAAACTCCAAAATCATCTAGTCTAGTCTCTAGTTTTAGATTAGAAATGAAAAGGAGTATTAGGATCAATGTGATAAAGACAAAAGCCAAACCCATACCCATTTCTGTCTTATCTTCCGCATTGAAATAGAGAACGATAAGGAGGATTATCGTTGGTAATTCGAAAAGCAGGATCAAATACATGATCCACGTCCCACGATAGGTTTGTTCCTCTTTAAAAACTCGATTAGCCATTTTTACTGATTTAATGTCCCTACATTAAGAACAGGGCTTGCACTTTTATCGGAGCAAAGCACAACCATCAAATTAGAAACCATCACAGCTTTTTTCTCATCATCAAATTCTATGATATCTTTCATTTTTAAATCTTCCAAAGCCATTTCAACCATTCCAACTGCACCTTCCACTATTTTCTGTCTGGCTGCAACTATAGCAGTTGCTTGTTGTCTTTGAAGCATGGCCGAAGCAATTTCTGAAGCATAGGCTAAATGCGAAATTCTTGCCTCAATTACTTTGATCCCTGCATGATGTAATCTTTCACTAATTTCTTCCTCTAAGGAATGATTAACATCTTCCACGCCGGATCTCAAGGTTATTTCAGCTTCTTCATCCTCAAAATTATCGTAAGGAAATAAGCCAGCCATTTTTCGAATTGCTGCATCGGATTGTAAATGAACGAAGTTCTCATAATCATCCACATCGAAAGTTGCCTTGAAGGTGTCTTCAACCTGCCAAACCACAATCGTTCCGATCATGACGGGATTACCTATTTTGTCATTTACTTTAACAGGTTTGTTCTCAAAGTTTCTCACTCGAAGTGAAATCTTCTTTTTGGTCATGAAGGGATTCACCCAAAAAAAGCCATTTGCTTTGACTGATCCTTTATAATCACCGAATAATAAAAGCACCATGGCTTTATTGGGTTCGACAATAAAAAAGCCCGGAATTATTAAGATCACCAAAAATGCTGCAATTGCTCCAAGAATTGGAAGGTAGTATGCAAACGACAATACGGATCCTACTATCAAGGCTAGATCCAAAAGGATATATAAATATCCAGACGAAGGTTTTTTAGTTATTTCCATTTCAATATGATGTTAAAATGATATCATATTAAATTACGCTATAATTTTCTAAAGGTTCAAATTTTCACAAAAAAAATACCTCGATGTTAACCGAGGTATTCAAAGAATTTTGGATTTCATTACTTTTTAGAGAAGAGAGAATCAACAAACTCCTTCCTATTAAATAACTGAAGATCAGTCATTTTTTCACCTACGCCGATATATTTTACAGGAATTTTGAATTGATCTGAAATCCCTATCACAACACCGCCTTTTGCAGTTCCATCAAGTTTTGTGATGGCTAGAGAAGTGATCTCAGTAACCTTTGTAAATTCCTTTGCTTGAATGAACGCATTTTGACCGGTAGATCCATCCAATACCAATAGGATTTCGTGAGGCGCATCAGGAACGAATTTCTGCATAACACGTTTGATTTTTCCTAATTCATTCATCAAGTTGACCTTGGTATGAAGTCGTCCTGCAGTATCAATAATAACTACATCAGCTTTTGTTTCTATCCCTTTTTTTACTGCATCAAAAGCTACCGAAGCAGGATCAGTATTCATTCCATGCGATACTACTGGAACGCCCACTCGATCACCCCAGAGAATAAGTTGATCAACAGCTGCAGCTCTGAAAGTATCCGCTGCTCCAAGGATCACATTTTTCCCGGCAGATTTAAATAAGTTCGCCAGTTTACCAATAGTAGTAGTTTTTCCAACACCATTAACTCCTACCACCATGATCACGTATGGTTTTTTATCCTCTGGAATATCAAAATCCAATAAATCCTGCGTATTGTTTTCTTCTAGAAGACCAATGATTTCTTGTTTTAGAATCTGATCAAGTTCATCCGTTGTGACATATTTGTCTTTAGCCACTCGAGCTTCTATCCTTCTAATTACTTTTATGGTGGTATCAACTCCTACATCTGAGGTAATTAGAATTTCTTCTAATTCATCTAGTATTTCCTCGTCGACTTTAGATTTTCCAACAACAGCTTTGCTGAGTTTAGAAAAAATATTTTCGCTTGATTTCTGTAAGCCTTGATCCAGACTTTCTTTTTTTTCTTTAGAAAAGAAACCAAAAATTCCCATGTTGATTGATTTTAAAAACGGAATATAACGAAAAAGTCCCTGCTGACCTTTGACCAGAGGGACTTAAATGCATGAAGATGCACTTGGCAATTATTTGTTCAATGTTTCCTGCACCAAGGTGGAAGGAACCATTTCTTCTCTGAAGGTATAAGCACCAGTCTTATCAGACTTTACAGCTCTGATGACTTTAGCGTAAGTTACACCGTCTTTTTTCTTAAGGGTTGCTACTACTTTCTTAGCCATATCTTTGTCGTTTTACAGGATTAACCTGAAATTACTTAATTTCTTTATGAACAGTAACTTTCTTAAGAATTGGGTTGAATTTCTTCAATTCCAATCTTTCAGTTGTGTTTTTTCTGTTCTTAGTAGTGATATATCTTGAAGTACCTGGCATGCCAGAAGTCTTGTGCTCTGTGCATTCCAAAATCACTTGTACTCTATTTCCTTTCTTAGCCATCTTCGTGTTTATTTAAGGTCGTGACTTTGATTATCTGATTACGATCATGCCAGAATCCTGCGCTTCTTTCAAAACTGCAGAGATACCTTTTTTATTGATAGTCTTCAATGCCTTAGTGCACACTTTAAGTGTGATCCATGCGTCTTCCTCAGGAACGTAGAAAGTCTTCTTGTGAAGATTTGGGTAAAATCTACGTTTGGTTTTGTTGTTTGCATGGGACACGTTGTTACCTACGCGAGGTCTTTTTCCGGTAATGTCACAAACTTTTGCCATGATATTGTATCGTAATTTGTATGCGTTTCTGTAATGAGTCTGCAAATATCGGAACTTTTCGGGAATTAACAACAAAGGAATTTAAAATTATTCCTATTTAATTCAACCTTTTGGATATGGACAGTGTTTGCACCCGTTCCCGCAGCAATATCCTCTCTTCAAATGATAGTTTTTTGTGAAAACCATCAACCCTTGATCATTAAAATAGTAATCATCTGACACTGAATTAGATTGATTTTGGGTTTTCTTTTCGAATTTCATACCTATAGGTAACGGCAATTATTCTATTTTTGCCGAAGAAGTCACATTTTGAAATACAAAAATAAGAAAAACATGCAAACTATCACTTCAAGCTCTCAGGCTATTGAATTGGAAGATAAATATGGTGCTCATAATTATCATCCATTACCAGTTGTTCTTGCCAAAGGAGAGGGTGTTTTTCTTTGGGATGTAGAAGGTAAAAAATATTATGATTTTCTTTCTGCTTACTCAGCAGTAAACCAAGGTCATTGTCACCCAAGAATTAAGAATGCTTTGATCGAGCAAGCCGGAATTTTAACACTTACATCCAGGGCTTTTCATAATGATGTACTAGGCCCATTTGAAAAATATATCACAGAATATTTCGGCTTTGAAAAGGTGCTTCCAATGAATACAGGAGCAGAAGGTGTGGAGACGGCAATAAAAATTGCAAGGAAGTGGGGATATGAGAAAAAAGGTGTTGATGAAAATAAGGCGAAGATAATAGTAGCAGAAAATAATTTTCACGGCAGAACCACCACTATTATATCTTTTTCGAATGACGCAAATGCTAGGAAAAATTTCGGACCCTATACCGATGGTTTCGTTAGGATTCCTTATGATGATATTGAAGCACTCGAAAATTCACTGAAAGACCCGAATGTTGTGGCGTTTTTGGTAGAACCCATCCAAGGTGAAGCCGGAGTCTATACTCCAGCTGATGATTATATAAGGAGAGCTAAAGAAGCTTGTTCTGAAAAGAACGTGCTTTTGATTGCTGATGAAATTCAAACTGGTATCGCAAGAACAGGTTCTTTGCTTGCCGTATGTGGTAATTGTACTTGTCAAGGGCATTGCGAGAGGCAGTCAAGTTATACCAAGCCAGATATGTTGATTCTGGGTAAGGCAATTTCAGGTGGGTTTTATCCAGTTTCTGCGGTATTAGCAGACAATGAAATTATGAATGTAATTAAACCTGGGCAACATGGATCTACATTTGGAGGGAATCCTTTGGGAGTAAAAGTTGCAATGACAGCTCTTGAAGTGGTGAAAGATGAGAATTTAGCTCAGAACGCCAGAAAACTTGGAAAGATTTTTAGAGATCGAATGGGAATAATGGTTGAGAGATACTCCATTGCTAAACTAGTCCGGGGAAAAGGATTATTGAATGCGGTAGTAATCAACGATACCGAAGAGAGTTCTACAGCATGGAATATCTGTATGAGATTGGCTGAAAATGGTCTTTTAGCTAAACCTACACATGGTAATATTATTAGGTTTGCTCCTCCTTTAGTTATGACTGAAGAGCAAATTCATGAGTGTTGCGATATTATCGAGCACGTAATAGCGGAGTTTGATTACAAGTAAATCATAAGAGCTAAAATAAGTTGTCTCCAGATCAAATTTGGAGATAGCTTATTTATTTAGATTTAAAGATGAGCAAAGGAAAAGCGGTTATTTTTGATATGGATGGTGTCATATGCCATACAAATCCATTTCACTCAGTTGCATTCAAAGAATTTTTTGCAAAAAGAAATATTTATCCATCGGAAGAGGAGTTTGAAGCGCATATGTATGGAAAAAGTAACTCTTATATAATGAGTCATTTTTTCGGAAGGAAAATTTCGGGAGCAGAATTATTAAATCTTGAGGACGAAAAAGAGGGGTTGTTCAGGGATATTTATAAAAATCATGTGGAGCCTATATCCGGTTTTCTAGACTTTTTTCACGGACTAAAAAAGAATGAATTCCAAACAGGGGTTGCCACCTCTGCACCTCTGGCAAATCTTGAGTTGATAGCAGGGATGTTGAATCTATTTCCTTATTTCGGTTCAATAATGGCAAGTGAACATGTAAAAAAACATAAACCGGACCCTGAGGTATATTTGAGTTCAGCTAAAAATTTAGAAATAGATCCTGAAAACTGTTTGGTCTTCGAGGATTCATTTTCTGGAATTACTGCCGGGCTGGAGGCAGGAATGAAAGTGGTCGCTGTCTTGTCTTCTCATTCTAAAGATGAATTGCCCGAAAGCCACTTTTATATTAAAGATTACAATGAAATCAGCCCTGAAATCGTAACTGAGATTTTAAGGAATTAGAGTTAAGGGCTCACTAAATAAGCAAAAAAGCAGATTCGAGAGGATCTGCTTTTTTGTTTATTGAAAAATAGAAATTAAGTCTATTGATTTTTTAAGACTCTAAAAATTATTGAATTTTGCAATCATTAAATTGTACAAAAGTATCTTTTGTTTGAATTATAGTTTTCAAAACAATTTTTTTTAGAGTATTTATACGTTGATATTTTTTATTACAACACAATCTCTTTAAATTAAATCGTTGTGTTTTTATTTAGCTTTTGAAACCAATTTTTTATGTCGGTTATCAATTTACCTTTTGAATCTTTACTCTCTGATACAGGATTGAGTCAATTAAAGTCTCAGCTTGATCAATTAATTGCAAACCCTGCTGATAATGCTGAAGTAGTATTTGAGCATTTAAGGGATCAGCTGGATGTACCGACAAAGCTTCCGGTGATTATTTCAAAGG
Source organism: Algoriphagus sp. (assembly GCF_024642405.1). Lineage (GTDB taxonomy): Bacteria > Bacteroidota > Bacteroidia > Cytophagales > Cyclobacteriaceae > Algoriphagus. The sequence continues at coordinate 5,814 of NZ_JAHEBC010000209.1, forward strand.
TTTCTAATCAGTACGTCATTCAAGCTGCCAATAATCTGATTACCGAAAATCAAGAGTATTTTTTACATGAACTGGAATCAGTATTAAAGCAATTTAGGATAAAGCTTAATGATGCTGGAAATCAAATTGATGAATTGTTGGTAGAGGGAGAAACTCAACTTCTTTCCCTAAGGGATAGAGTGACGGATGAGCTTTCCAAAATACCTTACACTATAGAAATCCGAGAAACAAACGGTACAAAGGAATTTTTTATCAATCAAACCCAGCCAATTGATTCCAAAATCCAGGGGGTTGAATTAACTATCACAAGTTCCTCCTTGGCATTTACTACATCTAACCTTACACAATTACAATGTTCGATTGAAGCAACATTGCCAGGACTCCAAAATCAAGATGGTTCAGGCCCCCATCAAGTTTCGCTCGATATATCCTATGGGAATGGGATATTTAATGGTTCAGCCAATAACATACCTGCTGCAAGACTTCAAGGATTTCAAGCTACAATTGATGAACTAACACTAGTGATCCAAAATGGAAATTTTCAGGCAGGGACTCAGATAAGTGGTGAATTAGTATTTGACTTCTTAGATGATGTGAATAATGGGCCAGGAAAAATCGATTTTAATATACAGCTATTAAATAACGGTGACGTACAATACCAAGCTCAAAATCCTCAAGGGCAAGAACTTAAAAAAGGCAGTATATCTGTATTTTTTGAGCAAATAGAAGTAATTACTCACACTGCCTTGCCTACTGATATTAGTATTAATGGTTGGGCAGAATTACCCGGTGTAGTAGATTCTTCTACTCAGCAGCCAGTTAAAACTACTTTTGATTTAGGTTTTGCAGATCCTCATTTTGAGTTTACAGGTACCAATTTTTCTCCAGTTCCATTAGGTTTTGGTACGATTACTTTTAACACGGTTTTTCTTAGGATACATAAAAATGGAAACCTGATTTTAAGCACCTGGGAAG
>NZ_JAHEBC010000210.1 GCF_024642405.1 Algoriphagus sp.
ACCATTGATACTAATATCTGTTTCATGGGACCAATCGGGTATTCTCAAATGAAATGGGAAGTCAGAATTTTGGGATAGACTTAGATCAAATATGACTGTCTCCCTAAATGGGAATCCAGTGGTTTCTTTAATCACAAGCTTTTCCCCACTTCCGACCTTTAATTCCACAGAGCTGGGACCATATAGAAGTGCTGCCACGCCTTTATCAGGGGTTGCATAAAACAAATTTTGAACAAATTTCGGCCAGGATTGATGCATATTGGTCGTACAGCATGGGTATCCTGTGAGTTCACCGAAAACAAAATCTGTCCCCCCATGATTTTTGGTTTCGTAAGAAAAATCAATAGAGTCGGATAAAATGACCTGATTGGCAGCCTGGAAGTATTGCCTGCTGGTAAAGTCGTCCGAAGCTTGTGTTGGAAGCGCATTGTATGTGATCTTTTCCAGTAGGCCTGCAAAACTTGGATCCCCAGTGATTTTCAAAATGGTTTCAAGTGAATACATTTCCTCCGATATGGAACAAAACTCAATTCCTTGAACCGGGTTGTTCCCATGCAAAGGCTCATCTCCTCCATACATCCCTTGAGGTTGTCCATGGTATTTTTGAAGCATATTCAAGGCATTTTTGACTGAAGCCACAGAACTTTGATCTCCCGATTTTTGGAAATAAACAATTGGCTGTTTTAGTCCTTGGGCTACATTCACCGTATGCAAGCCTGGAACTTGAGCTAAGTTTATTTGGGATATTTCCTCTGCATCAAAAGGGTATCTTTTCACTTTATTGTAATGCCAAACATCCTCAAAAGAAATCTCATTGCTCGGGTTGGAAAAAACCTGTTGCCATGGAAATGTTTGCTTTTGAATCAAATCGCCCAAATCTAAGAGTTTCTCATCAGCAGTAATATTGTAGAGCCAAAAAACGACTGCCAAATTATCTCCAGCTCTCCTATTTGCCCAAAAGGAAAGTTCATCCATTGGGTGTTTAGGCAATTCAGTCAATTGATAATGGAAATACTTGGTTAATACATCGATAACTCTTGAATCATTAGTGGCTTGATAATACTGCTGCAATACTTTGAGCATGACCATTTTTGGCCACCAATCTTTCCGGGGTCCCTTTTGTATTCCTGCCTCAGGTTCAGGTTCTTCCTCAAAAGGAATTGGCCCAATATATCCACTTTCAGCTTGGTTCGTCAAAGTCCATTCTATCCATTCTTGGGCTTTTTTCTTGAGGTTTTCATCATCCAGGATATAGGCCAATGGAACCAGTCCATCAATCCAGTAAGGCCCGCGTTCCCATCCATCTCCATCACCTCCCAACCAGCCATTTCTATCTCCCACAACTTCGGGATAAACCGTATCCAAATTACCTGTCATACCAGTAGCCATTCGCTTCAGTTGTTCCTGCAACCAACCAGAAGGTTTAATGCTTCCCAATGGAAGTTCTAGATATGGGATTGAAATTAATGGGCTACGGTTTTCGAGGTAATGAGCTTTCTTTTCTGCTGATTCTTGGTTTGGGTTCGAGCTACATGAGATCTGCCCAATACTCAAAATAAGATAAAATAATAAGCTGAAGTAAAAATCTTTTCGCATCTCACTATGATGGTTGATTCCAATTATTCTTTAAATATACATTTCTGAAAATCCAGAGCATTACCATCCAAAAAAATGCATTTCACGAAAAAATTGCTAAAAACTTATCCAAAAAGTTTTGGGAGAGGCTATGCATAGGATTTTTAAATAAATTACCCCTTGAACCCAACATCGTAAAAGTCTTTAGACAATCCATTCCCTTATTGCTTTTACCTCGATTTTGACTCTACCTATTTTTAGTCAAAAGACAACCAAGAATTTAGCCAAGCTCCTTCCAATTAGGTATTTCAAAATTGATTTAGGTTTTAGTTTGAATTCGATTGACCTGAAGTTTAAGATTTCATTGATTTTTTTAAAATATTTTCAAAGCCTCTTAGGGGTTTTTCTTAGCTGAGTTGTCCTATTTATAAAAACCATTCAAAACCTTAACTTGCATGTACAGCAATATGCCTCCATGCAATCCACAGATCAAACGATTTTTCAGTCGATCAAGTCAGGTGATGAAAAAGCACTGGAGATGTTATTTAAAGAATATTATCAGCCCTTATGCCGCTACGCGAATTCCTACTTGGAAGATTCTGATGATGCGGAAGAAGTAGTCCAAAACTGCTTTATAAAACTTTGGGAGAAAAAAGAAAATATCAATATCCAAAGCTCTGTAAAATCTTATCTGTATCAGACTATCCGTAATTCTTGTTTGAATGAAATCAAACATCAAAAGGTAAAGAAAAACTATGGCGACATGCTTGCCCAACAGGGAGAACAGTATAGTGAGTCTTCAGACCAGTCTACTCTAAAAGGAGAATTAGAAGAAAAAATTGCTTTGGCCCTTCAAGCACTCCCACAACAATGCCGACTCATATTTACGATGAGCAGGTTTGAGGAGTTAAAGTATCAAGAGATTGCTGATCAATTAAACCTATCTATCAAAACAGTAGAAAATCAAATGGGCAAAGCCTTGAAATTGATGCGTATCCAATTACAGGAATACCTCCCTTTGATTGCCATATTTCTAAATATTATTCTAGAATGATGAGCGAGCAGGAAGAATTCTACATAGAAAGCCTTATCGCCAAATATATTGTTGGCGAAATCAACTCTGAAGAAGAACAGGAGCTGATGAAATGGTGCGCTCAATCTGAAGAAAATCAGAAAATTCTAGACGATGAGTTATTGATTTTTCAAAAAGCCAACCTGGGTTATGATATGAACTTTGATGCTGATCTGGCTTGGCAGAGAATCAAACCCAGAATTCAAAACCCGAAAAAAGGGAAACAAATCTTCTTCAAACCTTGGAGAATCGCCGCCAGTTTTGTTTTGCTTTGTACCATTTCATTTCTAGTCTATCAGCAATTAACCAAACCGGAGGAATTTAATTTTCTGAGCGAAAACCAAGTAGAAACTCAAATTCTACCAGATCAGACTCGTATTTCTTTAAACAGGGATTCTGAAGTAAGTGTGGAATACAATGAACGAAAGAAAACTGGGCTGATAAAATTGAGCGGAGAATCCTTGATTTCCATTCCGGCTGACAAAAAAGTCAATTGGCAAGTTCAGGTAGAGAATCTTCTTATTGAAGATATTGGGACAGTTTTTAATGTAAAAGGCTATCCTGAAACCCCAATTGTAGAGGTAAGTGTACTGGAAGGCGAAGTGCGAATGTATCTCGATGATCAACAAGGGATCAGTCTGAAGGCAGGAGAAAAGGGTACTTTTGATAAGGTGAGCGGTTCATTCTCAAAAGAGGAGGCAGAGACCAATGTGGATTCCTATAGCTCCAGATCTTTCTCCTATTTCAATGAAGATTTGGCAACCATCATCTCCCAGATTTCGGATGTTTACCAAGCTGATATTGAATTAAATGTCCAAATTGAAACTTGTAGATTGACAGTAGATTTTAAGAATGAGGACCTTGATACTATTTTGACGATCATTTCTGAAACTTTAAATTTACAGATCAATAAATCGGGGGATAGAATTACTCTTTCAGGAGAATCCTGCAATTGATTTTTAAATGAGGAAGCACTTTTTTCGGTATGTTTTTACAATTCTTTTAATAATAGGCGGAATTCAAATTGGCATTGCCCAGCAATTTTCTCTATTGGAAAAGAAGGTGAGCATGCATGCTCAGGAGGAGCCATTGGATGCATTCCTGAACAGATTATCCAAAGAAGTCGGCGGGGTATTTTCTTATAGTCCCTCCTCAGTGGATATCAACCGTAGGATTTCTGGAAATTTTCAAGACCAATCTTGCCGTGAAGTTCTGGAAGAAGTTTTCGAAGGGAGTATCAATTACAAACAAAAGGGAGTTTATCTGATTTTGACTCCAGCACCACCTTCTGAAAAAGAGATCACAATCAGTGGTTATGTGGTCGATGAACAGTCAGGCGAAAGGATAAAAAATGCAACTGTTTATAATCCGATCACTTTACAATCCTCCACGACTGATGAGTTTGGATACTTTCAATTTCAAGTAAAGAACCCTGCGGAAGATAACTTTGAGCTAGTTGTCAATAAAAAGGATTACGCGGATACCTTATTAGTGGAAGGCAAAAGCTCCAGGTTTCGGAAAATTTTTCTAAAAGCTGAGGGCGAAGAAACTTCACCTATTGTCAGAAGTCTTACCGAACCCATGAAAAACTTTTGGGCTTGGACTTCAAATTCCGTTGGGTTCACAAACTTTGAAAATATCCAGGACACATTATCCAGAGGGTTCCAAGTCTCTTTTGTGCCTTTTATTGGTACCAATAGAAAAATAAGTGGCTCAGTTCAAAATGATTTCTCAATCAACATTTTGGGTGGTTTTTCTGGAGGTACGAACAAAGCAGAAATTGGAGGACTATTCAATATCAACCGAAGAAATGTACAATATTTCCAAGCTGCAGGTTTATTCAACCAAGTGGGAGGAACAGTGAAAGGTTTCCAGGTGGCTGGGATTACAAATATCAATTTAGACCGGGTTGAAGGATTTCAGGCCGCAGGGGTTGGTAATTTTTCTTCTGGACCTGTTAGTGGGGTTCAATCAGCAGGCGTTTTGAATATAGTTACCTCGGATATCAAAGGAGTTCAACTGGCAGGAGTCACTAATTATACTCACCATGATGTGCATGGGGGACAAATCTCGGGAGTTTTAAATATTGCCAGAAATGTGAAAGGCTTCCAACTCGGGTTATTAAACTATTCAGACAGTACTTCGGGAACCCCCATTGGACTGATCAGTTTTGTGAGAAAAGGATACCACAAAGTGGAAATCGGAACCGATGAAATCTTACCTTTAAATATTTCATTGCGAACTGGAACTAGAGGTTTCTACAATATGATTTTTGCAGGAATTAGACCGGAAAAAGCTGATTCTGTCACTTGGGCTTTCGGATATGGTGTTGGTACATCTCCCAAGTTGATGAATAGATTATATCTGAATTTTGAACTAAGCTCACAACAATTGTTGAAAGGAAATTTAGCTGCTTTAAACCTGATCAACAGAGGCTATTTGGGACTTGATTATCAGTTTTCGAACAAGGTGGGGATCTTCGCCGGACCAAGCATCAATCTCCGGGTTTATGATAGTTCGTACACGGAGCATCCTGATCTATTTTCTTCATCCGGACCTAAAATTATTTCAGAAAAGGACTATCAGGAAAATATAAAAAGCCAGCTTTGGTGGGGTTTCAGGGCTGGAATTCGCTTTTTTTAAAATTTTCGAAAAAAATTTGCGGCAACCATAGGGGGTATTTGGTTTTCGATTGTCATAGATACGAAAACTAAACCAACGCTATGAAAACGTTTCACAAAATCTTATTCGTACTCTTTCTTTTTGTATTAAACCCTATTTTAGGAATCACTCAAACTTCCTCAGATCAAAAAGAAGTTATTTTCAATTCAAATTTCCAGATTTCAATCGTCCCATATTTGGGAACTAATGGAAAGAATTCTGGAATCACAACCAATGATTATTCCTTTAACTTATTTGGCGGCTTTTCTGCTGGAACCAACAAACTCGAGTTGGCAGGATTGTTTAACATCAATCGATTTGATGTAGGAAATGCACAATTTGCCGGGATATTTAATCAGGTTGGCGGTTCCTTAAAAGGGGTCCAGTTTGCTGGAATTGCAAATTCGACTTTAGATTCCATACAAGGCGTCCAAGGAGCGGGAATAGTCAATTTTACTACAGGTGCCATTCATGGAGCCCAATTGGCCGGAATTACCAATTTCACCAGCAAATCAATGAATGGCTTTCAGGGGGCTGGAATTTTAAACTTTGCAGGGCAAAATGCTACCGGATTTCAAGGTGCTGGCATCGCAAACTTTGCGGGAGGCAACGTGAAAGGAACCCAAGCTGCAGGGATACTAAACTTTACCCCAAAGGATGTTCAAGGTGCTCAAATAGCTGGAATTTTGAATTTTGCCAGAAAAGTAAATGGTACCCAAATTGGTTTGATTAATTATTCCGATAGTATTACGGGAGCTCCTATCGGGCTGATCAGTTTTGTAAAAAGCGGATACCACACGGTAGAAATTGGAACCAATGAAATTATGCCCATCAATCTTTCATTCCGAACTGGTACCCGAAGTTTTTACAATATGTTTTTCGCTGGATTCAGACCGGAAATTTCAAGAGAAACTACCTGGTCTTTTGGTTATGGTGTAGGTACCTCTCCAAGACTTGGAAATAAAACATTTTTAAACATAGAATTGAGTTCTGAGCAAATGCAAAGTGGAAATGTCGAGGCATTAAACCTAGTCAATCGATTCTATGTAGGAATGGATTTTCAGGTAGCTAAAAAGTTTGGAATTTTCGCTGGCCCTACCATCAACTACCGAGTTTTTGAAACTTCTTTTGATAGGCATCCCGACCTTTTCTATTACAACAATTTCCGGGTCTCATCTGAACATACATTCCGATATAATAAAGATTTAGCTGGTCAGTTTTGGTGGGGATTCCGGGCAGGTATCAGATTCCTATAATCCATATTGATGAAAACTCTTTTAAAAGATTTCTTGATGATTTTAGATAGGAATTTCAACAATCATATAAAAACCTATTCTCTGGCCCCATGTAGAATTTTAATCAAGAAAGTCCAGTAGTTTTCTACTGGACTTTCTTGATTTCAAAATGTGGATTTTCAAACTTATTTAAGTTCCTTCTTCAGGATTTTACCCGTT
>NZ_JAHEBC010000023.1 GCF_024642405.1 Algoriphagus sp.
ACCCATATCTGGAGCAGGTATATCTTTATCAGGACCAAAAACATCGATCATTGACAAAGTATAGGCACGAACAAGTCTCTCTATTTCCCCTTTTGACATTTCGCGAGGATTACAACGAACCCCTCCCTTTCCTCCTCCATAAGGAATATCCACAACAGCACATTTCCAAGTCATCCATGCGGCGAGTGCTTTCACCTCATCTAAATGAACATCCGGAGCAAACCTAATTCCTCCTTTTGCTGGACCAAGAATATTTGAATGAATAACTCTGATTCCTTCGAAAACCTTAATTTTTCCATTATCCATGGTAATAGGTAAGGAAACGATAACTTGTTTTGCTGGATTTTTTAAGACGCTGTAAACCTCATCTGAAAGACCAAGTTTTTCTGCGGCGATGTTAAATCTCTCCATCATTGACTCCAATGGATTTTCTTTATCCATTATCGGAGCAGGTTCGATATAAGCCATATTGGGTTTTTATTTAGAATATCAAATTCGACGCAAAATTAAGTAGATTTTCAGGATACAGATGCAGATATTAGAATATTTTCAAAAATGCCGTAATAAAAGGAGCAGAAAGTAACAATCCGTCAAAACGATCCATAAATCCTCCATGTCCCGGCAATATTTGCCCACTGTCTTTTATCTCAATAGAACGCTTGAATAAAGATTCAATAAGATCTCCATATGTACCTGCAATGATGATTATTCCAGAAATGACCAACCATTTCCAGTCATCGATCACTTTAAAATATCTTGCCAAAACAAAGGCAACTGCAATTGCGGAAAAAGCACCTCCTAAAAACCCTTCCCAGGATTTTTTTGGGGATACACGCTCAAATAATTTTGTTTTTCCAAACTTGGTTCCGGCGAAATATGCCCCGGTATCACTTGCCCATAATATTAAAAGACATCCAATTAGAATTTCGAAATGATATACTTGATCTACTGAAAAGACCGCCAAATTCAATAAGGAAAAAGGAACCGCAACATAAAAAATACCCAAATAGGTGTAGGCCACACCGGTAAAAGGTTTTTTATCAGTTTTCCGGTAAAGCTTAATGAAAAATGTTAATGAAACCAGGGGAAACATCAGATAAAGGTATTCGTGTCTGAATTGCTCCTTTTCTATCAAAAATGTCAGAGTAAATATCATAAGTCCCAAAAAAGTACCAAAGCTCTTCAATGGCAACATCCCATCAAGTCCGGATAACTTATAAAACTCCATTTGGGAGAATCCCAAAATGACTGCAAAAATTAAAAAATAAGTCCAATCTGAATAAATACTTCCCAATACAACTACCAAAGCTCCTATGAATGCTGTGATTGCCCTTTGTCCTAAATTGCTGTAGTTATTGATATTAAAACGTGATCTCATTCTGGATTATATTGGTTGCAAGCAATTGATCCTCTTTCAAAACTAAAACCTGATATGTCCCAAATATCTGATATACAGTCTCTTTTTTATTCAAAACCACTGCCTTTATTTCATTTTCTTCTAAAACACCCTTGACAATCTCTGCCCTTATTTGTTTCCCAGATTCAAATACTTTAACCCAATTGCCCATCTTCTGATATTTTCATTTTCTTAAGGTAATAGATTCCAGCAATAAGAACCAATAAGCCAAGCAAAGCTGCCGAATAAGATACATCATCCGTGGATTCTAAATCAAAATCTATCATTCCTTGATTTGCCATATAAACCAATATGACAGTAAAGCTATTATTGAAAATGTGGGCAAGAATCGGATAAATTAAACTCCCGGTAAATAGATATAAATATCCAAAAATCGCTCCTAGGAAAACCCTTGGTAAAAAGCCATAGAACTGTAAATGAATGGCAGAAAAAATGATGGCTGTCAACCAAATTCCCCAATGACTTGAGTTTAGGTATCTGTGCATTTTTGCCTGAATTAAGCCTCTGAAGAATATCTCTTCGCCAATACCGGCAAAAATGCCAATCACTAAAACTCCTGTCAAAAGTTCTGGAATAGTCTGAAAATCGGTTAGGAATTTGGTCAATTCCATTAATTGATCCTCCGTTGCTTTCATCCATGCCTCAATTTCAGACATGGAATCAGGAAGAACAAGATTTGAATTGAAGTAAACCAAAAAGGAATTAAAAAGCATACCACCAAAAATAATTGCTATCACTACAGCAAAACCTTTCCATTGAAATCTGGAAATTTGCACATCCCAATGCAGATCAGCTTTTTCGATATATCGCATAATAATCCAAGCGGCTACCCAAAAACCAATTCCAGAGCCAAGTCCTTGGACAAAAAGCATCGCCATTCTTCCATTTGGCACATCAAAATTTCCATTTATTAGCCCCAAAAGATCGTCAATCGGAATATCAAAAAGTAGTGGAACAAATGCAAAAGCAACTCCCTGTAGTAACACTAAAACTCCAAAAGTAACTAAAACTATGACTATCAGGGATAAAAGCCAGCTTTTCCTTTCTGCTATTTCTGAGTGGGTTTCGTAAATCTCCATATTTAGGGTAAATTTACGCGCAAATTTATAATAGAGAAGTGGTTAAGATAGGAAAGTTAGAATTAGGCGAGTTTCCCTTGCTTTTGGCACCGATGGAAGATGTGAGTGATCCGCCTTTCAGAGCTGTATGCAAGGAAAACGGAGCCGATCTCATGTATACAGAATTTATAAGTTCGGAAGGTCTGATCAGGGATGCTGCCAAAAGCGTCCAAAAATTGGATATTTACGATTATGAAAAGCCAATTGGGATACAAATATTCGGCAATGACATAGAATCTATGCGGGAAGCAGCAGCAATTGCCGCAGAAGCAGGGCCCGATATTCTTGACATTAATTATGGTTGCCCAGTAAACAAGGTTGCTTGCAAAGGCGCAGGAGCTGGAATTTTGTTAGATATTGACAAAATGGTTTCAATGACATCCGAAATTGTCAAAGCAGTAAACATCCCTGTAACTGTAAAAACCCGATTGGGCTGGGATAATGAAACCATTAGGATCGTCGAAGTTGCCGAAAGACTCCAAGATGTTGGTATCCAAGCCATCAGTATTCATGCACGAACCCGAAAGCAGATGTACAAGGGTGAAGCGGATTGGAGTTACCTTAATCTTGTAAAAGAAAACCCAAGACTTCACATTCCTGTTTTTGGAAATGGGGATATTGACTCTCCTGAAAAGGCACTGGAATATAAAAACAAATACAATGTGGATGGAATGATGATCGGTAGGGCATCAATTGGTTATCCTTGGATCTTTAATGAAATCAAACATTTCTTGGCTACCGGGGAAAAATTAGAAGCTCCTGATTTAGCAGAAAGAATTGCAGTAACCAAAAAGCATTTAGATTTTTCTGTAGAATGGAAAGGTGAAAAGCAAGGCATTCTGGAAATGAGAAGGCATTACACCAATTATTTTAGAGGCATGCCAAACTTCAAACCTTTTCGAACCGAAATGGTAACAGCAGATAGTTACGACCATGTTTGCCATTTACTGGATCAGGTGGCAGATGTTTATGCTGATTACGTATTCTAAATATTTTAAGGGTCTTGAAAAAATAATTTTTCAAGACCCTTTTTTTGAAACAATTATTATTCGGATTTGCTTCCTTTGTAAAGGCTATTTACAGCAATATAATTCATGTCTACTACCACCAACGATGGTTCCTTAAAAAACTGGGGAATGCTTATTTCATTAGCCTTGGTTTGGGGAAGCTCCTTCATCTTGATTAAAAGAGGCTTAGAAGTTTTTTCTCCCGGTGAAGTAGGCGCTTATAGAATTGTCGCCGCAGCTACCTTTCTTTTACCCCTATCATTACCTAGACTTAAAAACCTAAATAGGCACCAAATTTTTTATCTGATCATAGTAGGTCTTGTTGGCAGTTTTATACCAGCATTTCTTTTTGCGAAAGCACAAACACAATTAAGCAGCTCTTTAACGGGTGTTTTGAATGCATTGACTCCTCTTTTTGTCGTAATCATAGGAGCTATTTTTTTTGGATCAAAAATCACCAAAAGAAATGGAATAGGCTTAGCAATCGCATTTATAGGCGTGTTTATTTTAGTCACAGTTAAAGAGGGAACGGGTTTCGATGCGTTTTCAGGAATAAATGCTTATGCCTTGTTTGTTATCTCCGCTTGTATCTGTTATGGTTTTAATCTAAACATAATCAAGTACAAATTTGAACTTCTTAAACCCATTGAGATTACTGCCATCTCGCTTTTGATGGTCTTACCCATGGCTTTGATTTTCCTGATGGCGGGAACTGATTTTTCCTATAAAGTTGCAAACATCCCAGGAGCTTGGAAATCGATCGGTTATTTAACATTACTAGGCGTATTAGGTACTGCTTTAGCACTGATTATGTTCAATGTGATGGTCAAAAGAGTTACTCCGGTATTTGCTAGTTCCGTCACCTACTTAATTCCAATTGTAGCAATTATGTGGGGCGTTTTGGATGGTGAAGTTTTACTATTTGGACATTATGTGGGAATAGTTGCAGTCATTCTTGGTGTTTGGTATGGTAACAGGAAGAAGAATTAATCCTTATCTGCCCGATAATTTTTCATTTCCCTTTTGCTCATTTCTACAGTAATCAACTCTTCTGGATGAACTACCGAAAACTTTACCAATTCCTCAACTTGTAAAACGCCTTTTGAGGTTGAAAATTTTACTGGGAATTGTTCATACTTTAATTTTTCATTCCCATCTTTTGCAGGTTTCATATTCACCATTCGAACATGTTGCCCGGAATTATAATTTTCTCCGGCTGATTCAGCAAGCACTTGTCCCGGAATCACCATATCTCCAACTTTCACTTTCTGACTTCCGGATTTTAAAACCATTAGTTTGGTTAAGGTGCCATCCTCATGATAGATTTCAATAAAATTTTCATCTCTTTTAAAATCCAAATTATCCTTTTCAGCTGCCTCTCCCATACTTATGGAGGCGATAATTCCTTTTCTAGGAGCAACAATTTCAGTAGGTGAATCAAATCTAAAAGCTACTCCTACATACTCTTTGTTTTGTTCACTTGGCTGAAGACGGTTTTCAATATGAGTCATATTTTGAGCTGTAATTTCAGTTCCTTCTTTTACAGGGACGAAATAAACTGGTTCATTTTTAGATTTCCCATAGAGGTTCCCTTTAACATAGCTGATCGAATACCTATAATTGGTTGGAGTATTTGCTTGTCTTGGCTTTAATGTTGTAGCCCTCGACTTGCCTGGCATGGCGACAGCAGTAACCACATCTCCACTGGAAGTTGTTAGATTCTGTAATTCAGAAAATTGGAACATCACAGTATATGGGAAATTTTCTGTGTTTACAGAATACAATATGATATTCCCATCTTGATCTCTTTCAGATTCAATATTAATCTGAGAGAATACAGTTGAACTTGTAAAAAGAAAAAGGATAGTTAATAGTTTTTTATTCATTGTTCTATTCTTGGGAGATTCAACTCCTAAAAATAGTTTTACAAAACTAAAAACAAAATAATTACTCGCCTTTCATTCTTTTTCTCCAAGCATATGCTAACATTGGAAGTTGTTGATAACTTTTAATTCCGGCTTTTACTCCCTGACTTTTTAGAAAAACATCATTTGTCTTTCTACTCAATTCGTAGGAAATAGGTTGAATAGCCTCACTAGCATCTCTGATGGAAATGATATCTTTCTTTACTCCAAGATCCAATTCTCGAATGAATACTTTATAATCTTCTGGATCCATCTTATAATAATCCCGAATCTGATACATCAACAATCGTAATTGGGCTGAATACCTCAATAACGGATCCTCACTATTTCCGCATATAACCCAAGCAATAAAATTTGCCTCTCCTTCATTGGTTACTCCATAGCTATGAGCCATCTCATGCGCCACAGTAAACGGTTGCTCTAATGGGTGCAAAGTTGGGTCTATGTAACTCTCTCCTGTAAAAGGAAAATAAATTCCCAGAATCCCCATTCTTCTCATGAAGCCAGGGGGTGGAAACAGTTTTGTCCTTGGCCTTCCTGTAAAATTGAGCCCGAGCATATCCAAATTTTCGCCCATATTAGACCTCACCAATTTCTCCAACTGGGGGTAAGATAAAATCTCAGTAATAGCGATTGTATCTGTGGTAATGGCTTTACGATATTGCTCCACTAATCTCTTGGTTATTAAAGCCTCTTGTTTCAACTTTTCAAAATCCAATGATTCAGGTTTCAATCCGAGCTGTTGAAAAATAGGAGTTCGCTGATAGTTATAACCCCAAAGCACTAGAAAGAAAAATACCAAAGCACCCAGGTAATTTGCCAAGGAACGAACTGAATAAAGAGTTTTGCGCTTCCATCCTATCTTAAATCTTATCCTGTAGATATAAATCCCGATAAAAATGATGACGGAAATAATAAAAAAATAGACGCTGGGAAATGGCAAATACCCCAGCGTCTTATCAATAACATTTCGGATGACCGGAAAGAATTTCCTTGAATAAATTTCATCGGTAGCCTCTGGGTTAAGAGTTGCGATATATCGAATTCCCAACGCCAAAACGCCAAGAATTGCCCAAGACCAGTCTCTTTTACCCATGAATTATCGCTACTTAAACTCCTTCTGCCTGTACTTCCTTCACTTCAGGAAGCATTCTGGTCAAAAGGTTCTGTATCCCTGCTTTAAGGGTAACGGTGCTAGAAGGACAACCAGAACAAGAACCTTGAAGCAATACTTTCACTATTCCATCTTGAAATGAATGAAAAACAATTGCTCCCCCATCTTGCTCTACAGCTGGACGGATATACTCATCTAAAATCCCTTTGATTTTCTTAACAACTTCCGAGTCACTTTCATCAAAAAGAGGGTCTTTATCGAAATTAGCATTGACTACAGGATTTCCTGACTCCAAATATTTTTTAATATGGTCTCTAAAGATATTCTGTACTTCTGACCATTCAACCTCATCAGATTTTGTGACAGTAACAAAATTAGACGCCACAAAAACCCGCTGTACGGCAGCGAAGTTGAATAATTCCTGAGCCAAAGGGCTGTTTTCCGCGCTTTCCGCATCAGGGTAATCAAAACTTACCCCTTCCTCTGCTAACATAAAATTCGCAACGAACTTCAAGGAGTTCGGATTTGGGTTGGCCTCCATGTAAAGATGAACCGGTCTCGCTTGTGCTTTCAGCATGACATTCTTGTTTTTGTTTAGAAAACCGATTTGCTGGCTTTAAGTTCCAGCAAATCTAATTTTCCTTTTTATAGAAGAAATTGATCGGCAAATTGTTTGAACAAAATCAGCCTCTTTTTAAATTCTGACTGACTATTTCATAGGATGACCCGTGGCCGCATACCAAATACCGCCATACAAGTGCTTCAAGAAATCAGGATCTTCCCAAGCTGACTCCACATGTCCTAATGCAGTATAAAAGACTCTTCCTCCATCAAACTCATGATACCAAGCCATCGGGTGATTGTCTCCGTTTCCTTTGGAAACTTTATAAGTACTTTCATCTGCTTTTATCAATACTTTGATGTCTGGGTTAATTTCTCTGAATTCGTACAATTCATCTGTCCAAAGCCAATTTTTAGGCAAATGCCAGGTCGATGGATGATTTTGATCGACTACTTCCATTCTCAACGTCTGCTGAGCTGGATGTGAAAGGAAATAAGCTCCGATCATTTTATTGTACCAAGGCCATTCATATTCTGTATCCGTGGCAGAGTGAATCCCTACTACGCCTTTTCCACTTTGAACAAACTTTTGGAAAGCAGCTTTTTGATCCGCGTCGAAGATTGTTCCTGTCGTGGTTGTTAATATAACCACATCGTATTTCGCTAGATTTTCATCTGTAAATGCTCCTGCATCTTCGGTTGTGTAAACACTGAACACATGGGTTTTGCCCATTTTTTTCAAAGCTACAACTGCGTCGGCAATAGACTGGTGGCGAAAACCAGCAGTTTTGCTGAATACTAAAGCCCGAAATTGTTGTGCATCAGCCATCAGAGCGATGCTGAAAATTAGTCCTAGCGTAAGAAGGGATCGTTTTAGGTTCATTGGTTTTAAGATTTGGGTTGAAAGTAAATGAAAATTTTATTCTATAATTTTAAATAATTCTCCTGCTTTGGCTCTGGAAAAAGCATTAAAATGCCACCATTCTGAGCCAATTCCTGTAAATCCATTAGCGGTCATAACTTTTCGAAGCAATTCTCGATTGGCTATCTGCTCTTCAGTTAATTTTCCTTCCTCAAGCATCTGTTCTTCTCGATCAGGATAAGCTTGATATCCAAAGAAATCATAGCCAGTACCCATATCCAAAGGTTCGGATGTTTTAGTGTTGAATATGGTTAAATCAACTGCCACACCGAAATTGTGTAGGCTGCCTACTTTTGGATCTGCAACGTACAAAGGTTTTAAGCTGTCTGGTTTATCTAGATTATCCCAAAGAATCTGCTGCACACTTCTCGGCCTCGCTCCATCATAAATCAACAAAGTCAAATCAGGGTTTTCAGCCTGAAGCATTTCCTGAACCACTTTTAAACTATCTGCCACTCTGGGCTGAAGATAAGCATGGATCAAATCACCATAAACATCCCTACCAAAAAAGTTATCTTCGGTAGAGTATTTTAATTCCACACGGATACCTGAAACCACTTCCTCCACATTTACTAATCCTTGCTCAATCATTTGCTTTTCCAAAATAGGAATAGTGGCAGAACCAATCGTAGTTTGGGTATGTCCTATTTCTTCAGCAAATTCTTTTGTAAGATTTTCTTCTAAAACTCCCTCTTCCTTTTGACTACAGGAAAATGAAACCATTCCTATCAATACAAATAGCAAGATTGATCTAAACATTCTCAGTTCCTTTTATTCACAAGAGTTGAAGAGGCTTGGGCTGTTGGAAGCACTACCACATCAGCAATGACCACATGCGGAGGCCTAGTTACGGCAAACTCTACAATATCTGCAATATCCTGAGCGAGCAAAGGTTCAAATCCCTGATAAACAGAATCAGAACGCTTTTCATCTCCTTTGAATCTGACCAAAGAAAATTCTGTCTCTACTAATCCAGGGTGAATCGCAATCACTTTTAGCCCAAATGGATTCAGGTCAATTCGCATTCCCTTTGTGATGGCATCTACTGCATGTTTAGAACCGCAATAAACGCTTCCATTTGGATAGACCTCTTTGCCAGCGATCGAGCCAATATTAATAATCGTTCCCGATTTTCTTTCTGTCATTCCTGGAATAATAGCCTTAGAGACATAAAGAAGTCCTTTCACATTAATATCCATCATCGCATCCCAGTCGTCTAAGCTGCCTGTTTGGATTGGATCCATCCCATGGGCATTTCCCGCATTATTGATCAAAACATCAATAGATTTCCAATCTTCTGGAAGAGCTCCCAAAATATCCAAAACCTTCTCTCGATCTCTGACATCAAAAACCAAAGGAAGATAATCCACATCTTTCGCTAATTCTGACTCTAATTCCTTTAATCTTTCCGCTCTTCTTCCGGTGGCGATGATATTGTATCCCAATTTAGCCAAAGTGATCGCGCAGGCTTTTCCGATTCCTGAGGTAGCACCAGTGACCAATGCAATTTTATTTTTCATGCTGAAAGTTAAAAAGAATTCAATTCAGTCTAAAGTAATATAGGTAGTGTGTCAATTCACTTTCTGATTTTTCGAAAAATTATACCGAAAAAAACCTTGAACTGCTAATCAAAATTCTGGATTGACAAAAAGAACTGTCTATTGGAAATTCAAGTAAAGCGTAATGCTCTTTCTTTTGATTGAGGAAATCGCATCAGCGATCTCTGGAATGGTATTTTCTCTTCTGTAGGCATTATTCAAGCCATGAGAAAAACGGATCTCCGGAGCAAACTTGAAGTACTTGAAATAAATTTCGAAGCCCATCCCCATTTCCAAAGAGACATCTTGGCCGGTGGTCACCAAGTCTTCAATATCGGCTTCATCCTGGGCTTTTGTTTTAAAATTGTAACTCGCCCCACCCAAAAAATACATTCTGGTATTATTGAATCGTTGAGATCTGTATTTAAAAAGTAAAGGAAGCTCGACCATAGTAGCTTCTGAAGTTAATACTTCCGACATGGTAGTATTATTTGCTGTATTACTATTTCCAGGCATGTTTGTGGATCCTCCTGGTTCTACTGCTCCAAAGTAATTCACCTCCGTCTTATATTCATAAAAACCCACTTTAGGAGTAAAAAGTAATTGAACTTGATCATGAAACCTTAGAATCCCAATAAAGCCAAGAGAAAATCCCGGAGAGAATTGCGGATTAATAGATCTTACACCCGCCGAACTCGTTGTAGTCCGGTTCATAAATGCATCCGAATATTTGATTCGGTAGGAATTGGTATGAGCCGCCAAGAAAAACCCATAAGACAAAGTCTTATTATCTGACCCCGCACTGGAAGTAAGGCCAAACATCCCTTGTCCAAAGGAAGAAAGGGACATTATTGTGATAAAAAAAAACGTTAAGGCTACTTCACGCCCACATAAATGGAGCTGATGCCGAATGTAAGTGGTTTGCATAGCGTACTGGTAAATCCGACTTTTTTCAATACAGCCAGAAAATCTTCTCCGTCAGGGAAAGCCTGTACAGATTCAGGTAAGTAAGTATAAGCAGAATTGTCTTTGGATACAATTTTACCTATCTGTGGCAGAATATATTTGGAATAAAAACCATAAGCTTGCTTCATAGGAAATTTTCGAGGTTTACTAAACTCTACAATAACCGTCTTGCCACCCGGCTTTAGAACCCGGTACATATCTGCCAGACCTTTTTCCAAATTTTCAAAGTTTCTAACTCCAAAGGAAACGATGACAGCATCAAACTTATTATCCTCAAAGAGCAATCCTTCTGAATCTCCTAATTGCAAATCAATTTTATCTTCCAGACCTTTCTTTGCCATTTTCTTTTTCCCTTCAGCAAGCATCCCTTCAGAGATATCCACTCCAATTACTTTATCAGGATTCAGAGCTAATGCTTCTATTGCAAAGTCACCTGTGCCTGTGGCTATATCCAAAATCAGTTTAGGCTGATCCTTTTTCAAAAGTTTAATTGCTTTCTTTCGCCAGGTAATGTCTATGCCCATGCTTAGGACATGATTTAACAAGTCATATTTAGGACTGATATTGTTAAACATCTCAGCAACCTGAGCTTTTTTAGGGTCTTGCTTATCTTTGTAAGGTACTACAGACATTGGAATTGTTCTTTGAAGGCGCAATAATACTCAAGAAACATGAGGATCGGAAAATTGTTGCCAGATTAGAGAAAGTCATTCCTAAAGTATAATTCCTATTTTTGCACCCAAAGCTAAGTTTATGATCCAGAAAGCTCATTTTGTCGTCAGTAATACCAATCCTGGAAATTGCCCAAAACCTGATAGGGCTGAAGTCGCTTTCATTGGAAGATCCAATGTGGGGAAAAGCTCTTTGATCAATATGATCACCGGGAAAAGTGATCTGGCCAAAACCTCCCAAAAACCAGGAAAAACTCAATTGATCAACCATTTTATGATCAATGATCGTTGGTATTTGGTCGATTTACCCGGTTATGGCTTTGCCAAAGTCAATGTAAAAGTGAAACAAGGTTGGGAGAACATGATTAGTACTTACTTAACCAAAAGGGAAAATCTATGCGGCGTTTTTGTTTTGATCGATAGCAGATTAGAACCTCAAAAAATCGATTTGGAATTTTTGCTTTGGTGTGGAACAGAAGGTGTTCCTGCTGCCGTGGTTTTTACTAAAGCCGATAAGCAATCAAAAACAAAGACGGATCAAAATATTAGGAAATTCTTAAAAAAGATGGAAGATATCTTCGAGGAAGCTCCGGATTATTTTGTCACATCTGCAGAAAAAGGTCAAGGCAAAGAAGAATTGACCACATTTATTGAAGAACTGGTACAAGAATACGAATCTGGAGAAATCATTTAAGCGATACTCTTATATTTGCACCCTGAAAAAAACAAACCAATGAATTTTAAAGAAATCGCAACAGTCGCCGGAAAACCAGGCCTATTTAAAGTTTTAAAACCAACTAGGTCAGGTGTGATCTTGGAAAGTCTTGACGAAAAGAAGGCTAAACTTGTCGCAGGAATGTCTCAGCGTGTTTCTATCCTGAGCGATATTTCTATTTATACCTTGACTGAAGAAGGTGCCGAACCTTTAGAGTCTATCATGAAAAAAATAGAGGCTGAGTTTAAAGGAGATTTAGGGTTAGATGATAATCCCGATGATTCAGAATTAAGAGCTTTTATGAAACATGTACTTCCGGAAGTTGATGAAACAAGAGTTTATACTTCAGACATCAAAAAATTAATTTCCTGGTATAAAATCATTCGCGTTCAGATACCTGAAATCCTTGAGGAGAATAAAGAAGAAAAAGAGGACGAGAAAGAAAAATAATAACTAGCCCTGCCATGCGGGGCTTTTTTGATTCAATATGGGAAATTCACTTTTTCAGGAAACCTTTCAGCTATTGGAAAAAGATTTTCTTTTACCTGAGGTAAAAGCTGAATTTGATGAAGAAAAGGCGATTGAGTTTTTGGCAAAAGTAATCAGTCAAATGCTTGATCGAGATTTTGAACGCTTACTTCAAATCTGCTACAGAATAGATTTAGGTGAAGAAAAATTAAAAAGAATACTCCATGAGTCTGAACCAGACCAAGTCGCATCTGATTTGGCTAGAGCCTTATGGGAAAGACAAAAAATGAAAGTGGAGATTAGAAGAAGGTATTCTTGAATTAAGATTTAGGATATATGATTTTTGATTTTTTACATTATCCTAATCAACCTAGCCGCAAAAACCAAATCCAAAATAAACTTGTAGATAAAAGGCTATTTGGAATTCTTGTCAGGCTAAACGGACTAGTCGTAAGGCTGAGCGGTGTTGTTTTCAGACTGAGAGGATTTGTTGTCAGGCTGAGCGGAGTAGTTGTCAGGCTGAGCGGAGTCGAAGCCTTATTTAATTATCCATTCTTCCGTTTAGAATTATTTTTATGGCTTGATGAATTTTTACACTCAGCCAATGATTTTAATCCTTCCCAATCTCCATTAATAATAGCCTCTTTTTTTGCCTTACTCCATCCTTTTAGTCTTTTTTCAAAAGAGATAGCTTCTTTTACATCTTGAAAATTCTGAACAAAAACCAATTCTAAAGGTCTTCTCCGAAATGTATAACTATTTGGATCAACCCCTTCTTGATGCTCACTAATCCTTCTAGCCAAATCATTTGATACACCTGTGTAATAAGTGTTATCAAAGCATTTTAAAATATAAACACAGAATGTTTTCATTAAAAAAATTAAAATTAAATGCACTAAACAATTAATTTAATTAAAAGTAACTATTGTCAAAAATGAGATCAGAATTAAATGCATTTTTTAAGTAGGTCCTCGACTCCGCTCGGACTGACACAAAACCAATGATCATCAAATCAATCTTATTTTACTTGGCAAATTTTGATTGGAGAAATTAAATTGACTAAACCCGTAGTAAAAAACCGTGGATTTCTTTTCATAATTATGCAAACTTGCTTTAAGGATGAACGAAGTACCTGACAGGCTTAGCGGAACTGTTGTCAAGCTGAGGAGAGTTGTTGTCAGTCTGAGGGAAGTGTTATAAAACTGAACGGAGTTATTGTCATGCTGTGCGCAGTCGCTGTCAGACTGAGCGGAGTCATTGTCAGGCTGTGCGGAGTCGAAGCCATTGAATTATTTATGAATTTTTATTTTTGTCAGGCTGAGCGGAGTCGAAGCCATTTCAAAAAATTACTAAGAGACCTCGACTCCGCTCGGTCTGACATAGTAAACTGAATTAAGAATTGATATTTCAGATTTGTGGTTTTTAGATTGTATACTTTAACTTTCTGAATGAAAATCTATTTTACTTTTCCATCATAAAACTAAAAACTATGGCAAATCCTATTTGGATCATGACCTCCGCTTTTGACCAACTCAATCTTGATCAAACTATTGAAAAGGCTCTTGAAATTGGCGTTCAAGGTCTGGACTTATGTGTTTTTAGAAAAGATGGAACTCGCGATGACTTTGTGGCAACCCATTTAGATTATGAAAATTTTGGTTCAGAACAGGCAAAAAGCCTGATCGAAAAATTCAATGGAGCGAAACTGAGACTTTCAATTGGTGCTTTTGAAAACCTGATCGGTGGGGATCCAGAACAAAGGATTAAAAATCAAAACCACTTACTCCGTTTAATTCGAATGGCCTATTTACTTGGAGGGGATGAAAATGACGTAAAAGTAGGAACGTTTGTGGGATACAATCATGAGTTGGGAAATCAGGAAGGTGGATTTGAAAAAAACCTTTTAGAATACCAAAGAATTTTTGGCCCGATCATTCACTATGCAAATAGCCTTGGAGTGACTGTACTCTATGAAAACTGCCCGATGGAAGGCTGGAGAAGTTCAGGCCACTTTGGTACTTTCAATAACCTAACAGGAGTATTGGCAGCCCGAAAAATTATGTATGAGCTCGTTCCAGAAGCAAATCATGGAGAAATCTATGACCCCTCTCACGATGTTTGGCAGCATACAGATCCAGTAGAAGTGATCAGAAATACAGATATGAATCGACTCAAAAGAATTCATGTCAAATCCACCCGAAACAATCCTGATCCTTTCTGGGGAAATATGTATCCGATGCAGGAAGTTCGTTCAGAATGGGCAGACAAATTAAAAATTACTTCAAGTAAAAATCCATGGGATAGGCATCATTATGAGGCAACTTTGCCTGGATTTGGACTGGGAGATTCTATGGACTGGAGAGCATTTGTAAATATTCTTAAAGAAAAAGAATTTACAGGCCCATTTGAAATAGAAAACGAAGCAGTATTATCGAAGCAAACAGGAAAAATGGGAGCGATTGTTCAAGGATGTAAAGCTGCTGTTCAAAACCTGGCTCCATTACTTTATGAGTTGGGAGATGAAGGATGGCAATATCCAAAAGTGGAATACCAACCACTTTTGGAAGTGAATCGTGAGAATATTCCATTGATGACAATGGATAAATTATAAAATCAGAAGTGAGAAGTTTGAAATCTGAGTTTTCAGACTTCTCACTTTAGACTTCACACTTTCATTTCTGGCTGTCTTCATATCCTGTATCTGCTGGTAAATTAAAACCTTCTGAAGCTTCTACAGCTAATTGGTCACATCTTTC
The DNA here is from genome assembly GCF_024642405.1 of Algoriphagus sp. Taxonomy (GTDB): domain Bacteria; phylum Bacteroidota; class Bacteroidia; order Cytophagales; family Cyclobacteriaceae; genus Algoriphagus. Next base: position 15,179 of record NZ_JAHEBC010000023.1, read on the forward strand.
ATTTTCAATGTTACCGGCGTGGCCTTTCACCCAAATGAATTTTGGCTTGTATTTTAAGTGAAGGGGAATATAACGCAACCACAGATCTGGATTTTTCTTATCCTTGAAGCCTTTTTTTTGCCAGCCCCAAAGCCAACCTTTCTCAATTGCATCTACCACATATTTACTATCTGAGTAAATCTGAACAGGAATTCCTGTCATTTTCAGTTCTTGAAGGGCACGGATCACAGCCAATAGTTCCATTCGGTTATTGGTTGTTTTACGAAAACCTTCAGAAAGCTCTTTTCGGTGTTTGTTAAATTTCAAAACGGCTCCATAGCCTCCCGGACCGGGATTCCCTTTGGCGGCGCCATCTGTATAAATGGTGATCATGGTACAAAGAAAAGAAAAATGAGCAAGAGAGAAGTTTTAAATTCCGGAATCTACCCCGATTGGGAAGGCATTAGTCTTGAAAATCTTTACTGCTATAGAAAGTAAAATAATTCCAAAAATTCTTCTCAGGACATCCAAGCCTGTTTTTCCAATTTTTCGCTCCAGCCAACCTGTGCTTTTCAATACTATATAAACCAAGATCAGGTTTAATAGAATTCCAATGGCAATATTGACCTGAGCAAATTCCGCTTTTAATGTCAAAATTGTTGTGAGAGTTCCTGCTCCTGCTATCAAAGGAAAAGCTATGGGCACGATGGAAGCACTATCAGTAGCGTCCGGATCAGATTTAAAGAGTTCAATCCCCAAGATCATTTCAGCCCCAATAGCAAATATGATTAAGGCTCCAGCTATTGCAAAATCCTCTACTCCTATTCCAAAAAGATTCAAAATAGCCTTACCCGCTAGGAGAAAAAGGATCATCAAAACCCCCGCAGCCAATGTGGCTTTCTCGGACTGAATATGCCCTACCTTCTTTCTTAGGTTCACGATAATAGGAATAGATCCTAGAATATCGATCACCGAAAATAAGATCAGGGAAACAGATAAAATCTCTTTATAATCAAACATGCCGCGAAAGTACGGAATTTAAGATTGCGGAAATATGATTTCTGATTTAAGAAAAAGTGAATGAAGTATCATTTCGACGACCGAAGGGAGGAGAAATCTAATTCGAAGTTAATCTTTAGATTTCTCCTCGTCGTTCCTCCTCGTTCGAAATGACTAATCTAAAAGACCCAAAGTTATTGATTTGAGTCATTGATGACACTTTTAGATTTCTGAATTTAGCTTTCTGACTTTCTTCAATACCTCCCCAAAAACCCAATCAGCTTCTCCATTTCAGCATTAGTGATCGCAGGGAAATTAGCAATTCTAAAGCTCGTCGGCTTCAGTGGACCATAGCCGGATCCCAGCTGCATTCCTTCTTTTTCAGCATCTTTCTTTACCGAAGCTATCAAATCTTCTCGCCCGGTTACCGCCAACACTGTGGTACTTCTGGTCTCAGCATTGTCCACAAGCATTCGAAGTGACTTGGATTGCGCCACGACATTTTCCAGCTTTTGCATTCTTTCTCGAAGGTTCGCATCGATATGATGGATTTCCGGTAAATCTTTCAATACCCGATTCAACAAGTAAATCCCAAGCACATTTGGAGTATAATGCGTTTGGTACCCTGCAGCATTTTCTAGAATAAAACCTAGACTGTTATATCGTCCACTTTCTCCCTTTGACTCACATTTTTCAATTGCTTTTGGAGATACAATCAGAATTCCTAAACCAGCCGGCAATCCAAAGCATTTTTGTACTGAAGCATACCAAATATCAGCCAAGTCAAAATCAAACTCAATTCCGGCCATCGATGAAGTTGTATCTACGGCAATCATTTTCTCAGGATACTTTTTTTTGATTGCTTTGATCACGTCCATAGGCACCTGAGTAGCATTTGCAGTTTCATTTTGCGTCAAGGCGATTACATCAAACTTTTCGTCAATTTCTAAACTTGCAACATCGATAGCCTGATTTGCTTCGATTTTCAAACCATCCGTAGCAGGATTGATATGCTTTGCAAAGCCAATCCACTTCTTTCCAAACGATCCTGAATAAATATGAAAACTTGCCTGCTCCACGATAGATTGGGTGATTATTTCCCAATTTTCCGTGGCACTGGAAGTAAAAAGCAATCGATAATCATCTGGCATGTGTAGCTTCTCGCGCATCAATTGTTCAGTTTCCTGATACAAATGCATGAAGGCATTACTTCTGTGATTGGCACTCAAAATACCCGCTTGATAAGCATCTTGTAGATATTTGGGAAGGGCATCATAAACTTTAGATGGCCCTGGAGCAAAAGTTAACATAGGTCTGTGGTTTAAAGAAAATATCTGATTCCCAATTCGTAGCCCTTTAAGCCTAAACCTGAAATCATTCCAACGCAAGATTTAGAGATAATACTCTTGTGACGGAATTCTTCGCGCTTGTAAATATTGGAAATATGCACTTCCAAGGTTGGGGTGGTCACTCCTGCAATGGCATCTGAAATAGCTACGGAAGTATGGGTATAGCCCCCGGCATTCAAAAGAATTGCATCAAAAGTGAATCCAACTTCGTGAATTTTGTTGATCAACTCACCCTCCACGTTGCTTTGATAATATTCCAGCTCCACTTCAGGAAAAGTTTTTTTCAAGTCTTCTAAATATTCTTCAAAAGAGGTACTTCCATATACTTCTGGCTCTCTTTTTCCAAGGAGGTTTAAATTTGGCCCGTTAATGATCAATATTTTCAAAACAAAATTCGGTTTGATGAAGACGCTACAAAGGTAATCGGTTTCTGATTGGAAAGTTAAAACCTTTCCACATTTGAACCTTCCAACTTTAGCACCTAATTTCCCAATATTTTCATTTTTAAATCTTCCGATGATTAAAACCTGGGAAAATCATATCAAGCAATTTCGCCACTACCTAAAGTTGGAACGTTCACTCAGCGAAAATTCTATCGAGGCTTATACCCGAGATGTGGAAAAGCTTGCTAACTATTGCACTTTAAATTTTCAGGAAAAAAGTCCGGTTCAACTGGAATTGGAACACCTACGCAAATTTGTAAATGAACTCGCTCAATTAGAAATTTCTGACTACACACAAGCGAGGATCATTTCCGGGATCAAGGCTTTTTACCGCTTTTTGATGTACGAGGATAAGATTTCAGAGGATCCAGCCCAACTTTTGGAAGCACCAAAATTGGGTAGAAAACTTCCTGACACCTTGAGTTATGAAGAAATCGTGCAGCTACTTGAAGCTATTCCCTTAGGAGAACCTGAAGGTCATCGGAATCGCGCTATGTTGGAGATGCTTTACAGTTCAGGACTTCGGGTTTCCGAACTCACAGAACTAAAAAAAGGGCAAGTTTTTGAAGATGTGGGATTTCTAAAAGTAGTTGGAAAAGGCAATAAAGAGAGGTTGGTTCCAATTGGAAAAGACGCGCTTAAATACCTGAATATTTATAAAGATGAAGTTCGGGTGCATCAAGCCATCGCAAAAGGACATGAGGAATATATTTTCCTAAATAGACGAGGAAAGAAATTAACACGCGTAATGATTTTTCTGATCATCAAGAAAACAGCTGAGCTGGCAGGAATAGAGAAAAATATCAGTCCTCACACCTTCAGGCATTCCTTTGCAACACACCTGATCGAAGGCGGAGCAGATCTTCGAGCAGTTCAGGAAATGTTGGGTCATGAAAGTATCACCACGACGGAAATTTATACTCACCTAGACCGCGATTACCTAAGGCAGGTTTTAACAGATTTTCATCCGAGGAAATAAATTTTAAAGTCAAAACTATGAAGTGAAAAGTATAAAAAATACTTTCGCAACAATCCAACTTAAGATTGAATTAATGAAGAGACTTTTTATCTTCTTTGCAATTTGCATTTCTACTTTTTCCTGCACCTCAACTCAAGTATACACTCGCTTCAAATGTCATATTTGTCTAAGTCAATCTGACGGAGTCTTGCTTTTGCCACTCGCTTGGGATCCTGGATTTAGCAGGCTCTCTCCGGGTGAGCAAAATCAATTAGAAAGCCAGATTCTCACTATTCTCAGAGATCAGGGATTTACGAAAGTGGAATTATACGATCGGATGGACTATGAATTGCTTTCCGCAGGAATCAAAGACCTCAATGATCCAGCTCAACGAGCAAAAGTCAATTCCGATTTGGGTTATCCTTATTTTATAGGAATTACGCTTGGAGAAACTATTGATTCTGAAGGCTGGGATTACAGAACTGCGCAGGAAGTTTACGAAATGAATCCTCCAACGCCAGATCAGGATATTTCGGCTACGCTTCGCGTAGTACTGATAGAAACTTGCACTGGGAATATTGTTTCTGACAATGCTATTATCACAGAAATCAATGCTTGGGGAATTCCGGACAAAGAGGGAGGTGAAAATTACTGGAACTTTGGTACTGTCAGCCAGGCTATTCAAAAAGCTACCAGGAAAGGTGTTGGATTTATGTTAAAAGATTGTGGTTGTTAAGAATTTCCTGCCTGTTTTAAGCCAAATGCAGAAACTGATTTTTTCTTAAAATTCCCAACAAGCTTTGTTTAACTTTACAGCCTGAAAGAACCGCAAGACTGTGTACAAATCCATCCTGAAACCACTCTTCTTCCTCAAAAACCCGGAAGATGCCCATCATTTCACCTTTGATCTTACCAAACTGACTTTCAACTTACCCATTGCAAAGTCGATTGTAAAGTCAACTTTTAAATTGGATGATCCGCTTTTGGAACGGGAAGTTTTTGGATTAAAATTCAAAAATCCTGTAGGATTAGCAGCTGGGTTCGATAAGGATGCCAAACTGATTGATGAAATGGCCATGCTGGGTTTTGGATTTATTGAGATTGGGACCTTGACTCCAAAACCACAAGAAGGGAATCCACTCCCGAGACTTTTCAGACTTCCCCAAGATGAATCCCTGATCAATCGTATGGGCTTTAACAATGGCGGAGTCAAAGAGGCGGTAGAGCGATTAAAGAAGCGAAAATCTGATGTGATCGTCGGTGGAAATATTGGGAAAAACAAAGTGACACCCAATGAAAATGCAGTAGACGATTACTTGATTTGTCTGGAAGAGCTTCATCCCTATGTGGATTATTTTGTCGTAAATGTGAGTTCTCCAAACACCCCAAATCTTCGTGATCTCCAGGAAAAAGAACCTTTAAAGAAACTTTTGCAGGCTGTAAAATCTGCAAATGACCTAAAAGAAAAACCAAAACCAATCCTTTTGAAAATTGCGCCGGATTTGACTGATGGGCAATTGGATGATATCGTAGAGATCGTTCAGGAAACTAAGATAGATGGAGTAATTGCTACTAATACGACCATCGACCGTTCCCAACTGTCCACTCCTGTTTCCCAAGTGGAAGCGATCGGTGCAGGTGGAGTTTCAGGAAAAGTTTTAGGCAAAAGAAGTACAGAAGTGATTCGATATCTCGCTGAGAAATCAAATAAAGCATTTCCTATCATTGGCGTAGGAGGAATTTTCTCCGCAGAAGATGCTATTGAGAAGCTTGAAGCGGGCGCAAGCCTGATTCAGGTGTACTCGGGCATGATTTATGAGGGACCTGGGTTGATCAAAAAGATCAAGAAAGGATTATTGGCTTATTTTTCTCGATAAATTGCCAATCTCAATCCAATCATCTTATCTTAAAATCGGATTTTAAAGGAATACATGGCCACCAATTCACCAAGGACCAATACTTTTAGAAAAAAAGGAGAAACTGCTAAAAAGAAAACGGCCTCAAAACCAAAAGGGCCTGGATTTTCTTTTGGTAAAATCAAGAGCTCCAAGTTGGTTTTAACCCTTGGAATATTATTGATGTCTGTTGGAATATTCCTTTTTATTGCATTTATCAGCTACTTGATAAATGGGCCTGCTGACCAAAGTTTGGTCATGAACGCCCCAGTAGATGAAGAAATCAGGGAGACCGCCAGAGACTCCGGTAATTGGCTTGGGTATTTAGGGGCCCAGGCTGCACACTGGATGATCTATCGATGGTTTGGCATTGCAGCATTTCTCTTCCCCCCCTTCCTTTTCATTCTTGGATTTAAATGGAGTTTCAAGGTTTCTTTGATTTCCCTCACCCGATACACCACATTTGCTCTTTTCTTTACTTTTTGGCTTGGTTTATTGACGGGGTATATTGTCATACTAGTTGAAGGATACTCTTACTGGAGCTTTCTTTCTGGGGGCTTTGGATATGAATTGGCAAAGCTTTCGGCAGACTTTCTTAGCTGGGGCACCTTTATTCTAATTGGTTCAGCCTTATTGATTTTTGTGATTTTCTTCTTTGACATAGATAAACTGGAATGGTTCTCCGCAAAGGCAGAATCCAACGATGATCTTATTGATGAATTGGTCTCTGACACCCCATCTGCCATAAATCCATTTGATAAAAAAAGTGAAAAATCTACCGGTAAAGATGCGATAGGGGATGAAGAGAATGAAGAATTTGAGGATGATGGATCGGACTGGATTATCAAAAATGATGATGTTGAATTAATAGATGATTCCACTACCGATAAGGAGGATGATATTTTCAGCGTATCTCAGGTAAATCTCCTAGATGAGATAGAGGAAAAACCAAAAGAAAAAATAGAGGAAAAAAACTTTTCTGTTGTCAAAGCTGCAGGAGAAGAGAAAACAGCCTCAGAAGTTGAGAATTTAGACCCCTTTGATCCCACTCTGGATTTACCTCGCTACAAATATCCAACATTGGATCTATTGAACGAATACGATGTTCAGAAAGTCACTGTCTCTAGGCAGGAACTTGAAGACAATAAAAACAAGATTGTTGAAACTCTTGAAAACTTCAAAATCGGGATTCAGGAAATAAAAGCGACCATTGGCCCCACTGTAACGCTTTATGAAATCGTACCTGAGCCAGGAGTAAAAATCTCCAAAATCAAAAACTTGGAAGATGACATTGCTTTGAGCTTAGCAGCTTTGGGAATCAGAATTATTGCTCCAATTCCCGGAAAAGGAACTATTGGTATTGAGGTTCCCAATAAAAACAGGGAGCTTGTTCCTGCCCGAGCAGTTTTGGGAACAGAGAAATTTATGCGCTCTGATAAGGATCTGCCAATTGCCTTGGGAAAGACTATTTCAAATGAAGTTTATGTAGCTGATTTAGCTAAAATGCCGCACTTGTTAATGGCTGGAGCTACAGGGCAAGGTAAATCTGTTGGCTTAAACATGATCCTTGCTTCCTTGATTTATAAGAAACATCCTTCTCAGTTGAAATTTGTGCTGGTCGATCCTAAGAAGGTAGAACTGACTCTATTTAACAAAATTGAGCGTCATTTCCTTGCGAAACTTCCTGGAGCAGAAGAGGCAATTATCACGGATACGAAAAAAGTAATCTATACACTGAACTCTCTTTGTATAGAAATGGACAATCGGTATAACCTTCTGAAAGATGCAGGAGCTAGAAATCTTAAGGAATACAATGCAAAGTTTATAGGCAGAAAACTAAATCCAGAAAACGGTCATCATTTTATGCCTTATATCGTGCTAGTGATCGATGAGTTAGCGGATCTAATGATGACAGCAGGTAAAGAAATCGAGGCTCCTATTGCAAGACTTGCCCAACTAGCTAGAGCTATTGGAATACATTTGGTAGTAGCCACCCAAAGACCTTCTGTAAATGTAATTACAGGTATAATAAAAGCTAATTTCCCTGCTCGGCTTTCTTTCCGTGTGACTTCAAAAATTGATAGTCGAACTATTCTGGATTCTGGAGGGGCTGATCAACTTATCGGTATGGGAGATATGTTGCTATCTTTGGGCTCAGACATGACTCGAATCCAATGTGCATTTTTGGATACACCAGAGGTAGAGGCTATCTGTGATTGGATTGGTGAGCAGAAAGGGTATTCTGATGCTCATCTCTTACCGGAATTTGAAGGAGAAGAAGGAGATGGATCAGTTGGAAATGTAGATTTATCAGACAGAGACCCACTTTTTGATGATGCTGCAAAACTTATCGTCATGCATCAGCAAGGCAGTACATCCCTAATTCAGCGTAAATTAAAACTAGGATATAACAGGGCAGGAAGGATCATTGACCAATTGGAAGCTGCTGGAATCGTCGGTTCTTTTGAGGGTTCTAAAGCAAGAGAAGTCTTGATTCAGGACGAAGCTAGTTTGGAACGGTTATTGAATAGTCTGTAATGGCTGTATTATAGAGTTCCAACAGCCTTATTTACATGAAAAAACTAAGCTTCGCATTAATAATTTTCCTTTCAATTTTCACCATAATTGAAGTTTCCGCTCAAAAAGATCCAAAAGCCAAAGCAGTCTTAGATGGGATGAGCCAAAAGTTTCAAAGCATGCAAGGTTTTACTGCCAGCTTTGACTTTACCTATTCTGATCAAGTGGGCACTAGTGATCGCCAAAGTGGTGATATTTCAGTAAAAGGAAATCAATACCGATTAAAACTGCCCGAACAGGAAATTTTCAACGATGGAAAAACTGTTTGGACTTTAATAGAAACACCTACCTACAAAGAAGTAACCATTAATGACGTCTCTCAAACGGAAGGAGAATTAACTCCCTCAAATATTTATAAAATGTATGAGAACGGATTTAACTACGAGTTACTCGCTGATAAATCTTTCCAGGGAAAACAAGTGAATGTCGTTGAATTAAATGCTGAAAAGCCAAACGCACCATTTCAAAAGGTTCTGTTAATGATCGACAAAAACACAAAGGATTTATTAGGTTGGGAAATGTTCGATGGCCAAGGAGGTTCTTTTTCCTATGCTTTCAAGAATCTAAAAGCAGATTCTACAATACCTGACTCTTATTTTGTTTTTGACGCCAAAAAGTACTCAGGCGTTGAAATAATTGATCTCAGGTAAAATCAATTCGGGATTTTCTTAATCCAATTTTCGACCAATTCTAATCCATATTCAGTTAAATAGGCCTCAGGGTGATATTGAATTCCTAGTATGGGAAGTGAATTATGGGAAATGGCCATGATCTCACCTTTTTCTGTTTCTAAAATCACTTCTAGTTCATCAGGAATCATTTCTAATTGAAGTGAGTGGTATCTGGTGACTTTGAAAGTATCTGGCAATCCATAAGTATAAGGGTGCTCCATTGTTTTCTTAACTGAATGAACTTTCCCATGTACAGGCATCTCACTTTTTACCAATTTTGCTCCAAATAATTCTCCGATTGCCTGATGACCAAGACAAACTCCCAAAACAGGAACCTGTTGATAATACTTTTCAAAAATTTTCATAAGGTTTCCTGCTGAAATGGGCCTTCCAGGCCCAGGAGAAAGAATCAAACCGGAAAAATCAATTTTTTCAATTTCTTCGAGAGAACAATCATTTCTTACAATGGTTAATTCTGCTCCAGTTCTCCGAACCAAATCTGCCAACATATGACTGAATGAGTCAAAATTGTCAATCAGCAGAATCATTCAAAATCTCTTCTACAATCTTTTCCAACTTCTCTAAGTTTTCTTCCACTTTGGGGAAAAATGGCTCTATGGCTTCCACAATAGCAGGAGCAACAGGTTCTATATATTCCAGATATTCTGAATCAGAAGTCCATTGCTTTGGCAAATCCAGTTTAAAAAGAGATGCTTGCCAAAAAAACAAACTGATAAAAAAAGCTGCTTTCACAATCCCTAAAACCACACCTGCCAAGGCATCCACGGATCCCAGCAATACCAGATCCATTACTTGTTTTAAGATCCAACCAATAGTTCTGATCAAAAATAATGTAATTAGAAAAATTACTAGGAAGCCCATGATAGGATATCCCAGATTGAAGCCTGTTACATTTTCTTGGAGCCAATCTGTCATTGGATCCATAAAGTAAACACCTAAAATAATAGCAATCACGAAACCAAAAAGACCAAGGACCCCCAATAGGAATCCTTGTTTATATCCTTCAAAGGCACCAAGGCCTAATATGACCAATAATATGATGTCAACAGTACTCAACTTAGCTATTCAATAAAGCTTTAACTTTATCTGCGATTGCCTTTCCATCGGCCTTTCCTGCCAATTGCTTACTTGCAATACCCATCACTTTACCCATATCTTTTGGACTTGAAGCGCCTGTTTGAGTAACAATCGCCTGAATGGCAGCTGTCAATTCCTCATCGCTAAGGGCTTTTGGTAGAAATTCCTGGATGATTTCAAGTTCCGCCATCTCCACAGCATAAAGATCTTCCCTATTTTGCTGCTGGTAGATATCAGCAGAGTCCTTTCTTTGCTTTGCAGCTTTCGTCAAAATCTTCATTTCTTCATCTTCTGAAAGTTCTCCAGTGGCACCACCCTTGGTTTCTTCCAAAAGGATTAATGACTTGACCGCTCTCAATGCTCTCAATCTATCCTTATCTTTGGCGATCATTGCCGATTTTATTTCGCTATCTACTTTCTGCTTTAAACTCATAAGCCCTAAGTTTGTGTTATTGGTTAAAATCAAACAAAAATACCCTTTTCGACCCGTAAATGACTAAACTAAGTGTAAATATTAACAAGATTGCAACCCTTCGGAATGCACGGGGGGCCAATAACCCCGACGTTGTCAAAGTTGCTTTGGATGCTGAGCGATTTGGCGCTCAAGGAATTACGGTGCATCCAAGACCTGATGAAAGACATATCAGACACCAGGATGTTTTTGATTTGTCCAAAGTGGTCACCACAGAATTTAACATAGAAGGATACCCAGACAAAAGGTTTATGGACTTAGTAAAAGCCGTAAAACCTGCCCAAGCTACTTTGGTTCCTGATCCACCAAATGCGATTACTTCAAATTCCGGTTGGGATACAATTTCAAATCAAGGCATGCTAAAAGATATAGTGGCTGAACTTCATGAAGCTGGAATTCGGGTCTCTATTTTCATTAATCCTGAGGTGAGATATTTCGAACCTGCTAAACTTACTGGAACAGACCGAGTAGAACTTTATACTGAACCCTACGCGATTGGCTTTCATAAGGATAAAGAGAAAGCTGTCAAACCTTATGTGGAAGTATCTGAAATAGCAAGAGCAATTGGTTTAGGCTTAAATGCAGGGCATGATTTAGATCTGCACAACTTGGCATTTCTCAAAAAGTCCATTCCCTATTTGGATGAAGTTTCCATCGGCCATGCATTGGTATGTGATGCATTGTATTATGGATTGGAAAATACGATTCAGATGTATAGAAGGCAGTTGGA
>NZ_JAHEBC010000211.1 GCF_024642405.1 Algoriphagus sp.
TATGATTCCTCTTTAGCAGTTAATCAGTCGGTGGCTAAAGTACTTTATGACGACAAAAATATCTATGTGTTGGGAATCATGTACAATGCTACAGATGATAGAGATTATGTAACTCCTTCATTAAGAAGAGATTTTAGAGGTGCTGCAAATGATAACTTTACAGTCATCTTTGATACGTTTCAGGATAGAACCAACGCATTTACTTTCGGAATTAATCCATATGGAGTTCGGAGAGAAGGTTTGGTTTCAAATGGAGGTAGTGGAGAAACGGCATTTAGCCTGGACTGGGATAATGTCTGGAGAGGAGAAGCTAAAATGTACAAGGGATATTGGGTTGCCGAAATCGCTATTCCTCTAAACTCACTTAGATTTAATGAGGGGCAAAGTAATTGGAATTTAAATTTCTACAGAATTGATAGTGAAAGTGCGGAAAGATCTACTTGGGCACCCATTCAGAGAAATTTCATGCTTTTTAATTTGGCATCGTTAAATGTTGCGAAATGGGAAGAACCCACCAAAAGAAGTGGGAAAAACATCTCAGTTATCCCATATGTGTCTGGTAATTATGATCAAAATTTTGAACAAGGAAAAGATGCCCAGACAGGTTTTAATGCAGGTTTCGATCTTAAGTTTGGAATAACCCCAGGTCTAAATCTTGACTTGACTGTAAATCCTGACTTTTCGCAAGTAGAGGTAGATCAGCAGGTAACAAACTTGGACCGATTTGAGATTTTCTTTCCGGAGCGAAGGCAGTTCTTTTTAGAAAATGCAGATTTATTTGCCGATTATGGTCAGAGAGGTACTACACCTTTTTTCAGCAGGAGGATAGGTGTTTCTCGGGATGAAAGCACAGGCCAGAATATCCAATCTGCCATACCACTAGGAGCAAGACTTAGTGGGAAAGTAAATGATAATCTTCGTGTAGGTGTCTTAAGCATGCAGGTGTCAAATGATAAGTCGGCTAGTTTACCATCTTACAATTATTCTATGGTTTCGCTTCAGCAAAAAGTCTTTGCAAGATCGAATATTTCGGCTTTTTTGGTAAATAAGCAGACTTTTGAGAGTCCTAAAGAGTATAGTGATAGTTTATATAATGAGTGGGACAGAACTATTGGGGTCGATTATAATCTTGCTTCTGCAGATAATAAAATCAATGGTAAAATTTTCTACCATTATAATATCAATCAAGCAAATGTGGATAGCACTTTTGCGACCGGGATGGAGCTTGAGTACAGCGTTCCTAAATGGTCTCTAAATATGCGGTCTCAAATGGTAGGTGCAAATTATGCTCCTGAGGTAGGTTTTGTCCGAAGGACGGATATTCAGCAACTTGCCATGACCTACAGAAGAAGGTTTTTTCCATCACGTGGAGGAGTACAAAGACATGGTCCAGGATTGGACTTCGATGTACTTGGTAATGGAACTTACGGCTTACTTGATTGGGATATGAATATCCTATATGATATCACCTGGAGGTCTTCTGCTGAATTTTCGATGCGTTTGCGAAGGCAATACACCTACTTGTTTAATGGTTTCGATCCAAGTGGGACGGATGGTATTCCTCTTCCAGCCAATACAGAATACACCACGAACCTGATCATAGCTCGATATCGCTCTGATGAAAGAAAGAAATTGTCTTATGAGATAAGTACTCGGTCTGGGCAATATTTTAATGGGATGCGTTGGAATCTAGAGGGAAGTATACAATGGCGTTATCAGCCACTAGGTTTTACCAGCATCGATTTTGCATACAATGGAATCAGGTTACCGGATCCCTACAATGATGCAAACCTCTTCCTAATTGGGCCGAGATTTGACTTCACTTTCAGTAAAAAACTATTTTGGACTACTTTTGTCCAATACAATAGTCAAATTGATAACGTTAATATCAATTCCCGTTTGCAGTGGAGATTTGCCCCTGTTTCGGATATTTTCTTGGTTTATACAGATAATTACCTTGCGGAAAATCAAGAAGGTTTTATCCAATTCGGAGGTTCTAAATCTCGTGCACTAGTCTTTAAAATGACCTACTGGTTGAATTTGTAGTAAGCCGCTAACCAATCGTTTTTTTAAGTGCATTAAATGAACTATGAATTCTCATGATAATTATTTGCCTTTTCGACTCTTTAGAAGGCCAAACCATTTGGTGAATTTTAAAATCAGTTTATTCTTGATCAACCTAAAAATTTGAAAGATCTAAGCCGATCTTATTTAGAAATGATTTCTGAAAATTTGATTGCTATAGACGAGCCAATAATAAAGTTGTTGTTTGAGAAAGTAGTTTGGGTTTCAAAAATATTGTCCTTACTGTGCAACCATCGCCCTTCTAGTCTACACGCGATGTTTTGGGTAGGAGCGTAGTCGATATTTAGGGAAAGTCCTGTTGTTAGAAAACCGCTTGAAGTATCGGTGGGAATAATAACACCATTTTCATCTTTATAATATTCTGCTCTGATGGCGGCTTTCCAGGTTTTGTTAATTTGATACTGACCGATTATGATTGGGCTAAACCAAAGATTATAGTTTGAACTCCCTTTAAAACTTTGCTGTATTCCAAAGTCAAAACCTGTAATTAAGCCTATCTTTTCTGTCAATTGAAATAGTCCATAAAAGTCATTGAAGTACCGCATTCTCCTCGTAGAGTCAGGGTCATCTGTTCCTAAAAAAGTGCTCCAGTTTAATGTTACTTTTTCTGATGGGCTATAAATAATTTGAGTTCCAAAAGATGATAATGAATTCCCCTCTAATCGCTGGATGCGTTGCCATCCATTTATAATTAAACCAGCTATTTCCCATTTTTCATTGGGGTTGAAAGTTAGTTTTGCACCAGTTAAAAAATAGGGGGAATTTTCAGCCAAAAGCGAACGTGTTAAAGTCATATTGTCTATTGAAATGGCACTTTCAAATCCAATATGAGAAGGCATTACCCCAGCATCTAACCATAAATTATTTTTCTTGTTAAGCGAGACCCCAATATTAGCTTCAAAAATATTCTTCAAAATCCCTGGTTCTGCCGCATAATTATCATTCGCATAAGTCCCCGTTTGCAATGCGATATTGGCACGATATTTTGAATGTTCTATAGCAAATTTTACCAATCCTAAATTCAAATTGAATTCGTTATGTCGATTGTGATTGAAAAGGAAAGGCTGTCTTTCTGGACCTTTTGGTTGATTAAAGTCATAGACATAAAACACATCTACGAAGCCTGTGATCTTTAACTTTGGTTTTTGTTGCCATGAGCTATCAACTTGAGCTGATAGGCTGAAACAAACTAAAAAGAGAGCAAAAATTAACTTAAACTGCTTCAATTTCTATTATTTCGTTTTTCTTAATTCTCTTCTTAATTAGATTTATTTAAAGCATTTTCGACAGATTTAGCCATATCAAGCGCTGACTTTTCCATCGACATAGGTTCCCATCCAAATACTTTTTTTGTTTGACTGATATCTGCAGTTACATGTTTTCCAATTATTGTTAACAGAGCCTTCACTTCTTTATTGAATAAACCAATTACTTTTAATAGGAATAGAGGGGCTTTTTTAGTACTTACTTTTTCATACCCGTTTTTCTTCAATAAGATCGCTAAATCCATATAATGCGTGGCTTGCTTGTGGGCAGCGATAAAACGCTTTCCTTTTGCTGCTTCTTCTGTTAATGCCATAACATGCAGCGTTGCAACATCCCGGACATCAACCATTGGAAAAGAGACATCTGGAATCATAGACATTTTACCGGTAATCAATTGAACTAAGGTATCCATACTTGTCCCCTCTAAATTATTGGTAATTGTAGGTCCGGTGATACCGCCTGGATTTATAACTACCAGCTCTATTTTATGACCGGCTTTCTGGTTTTTATAAAAATCCCATGCCGCTTTTTCAGCCAGTGTTTTGCTTCTCACATAGGTACTTAGGTTTTTATCATTTAAATCAGTCCAATTATCTGGAGTAAATTCCCCATGGTACATATGTGCACTCATTGCTGCAATGGAGGAAGTTAAAACCACTCGTTTTACTTTGCATTTTTGAGCAAAACTTAATGCCCTTAAAGTACCTTCTACGGCAGGTTTAATTAATTCATTTTCATCATTCGTTTGTTTAAAAATAAAGGGAGAGGCCACATGAAGCAAGAAATCACAATCTTTTAAAGCATCTTCCCAACCTTGATCTTTGGTTAAATCTAATTCACAAAATTCAAGTTGGTCATTTGGATCAATCACTTTGCTAATTGCTTGTCGTATTTTCTCTCCTTTTGATAAATCCCGGAGGGAGCCTTTGACATGATATCCTTGCTTAAGAAGTTCAACAGCACAATGCTGACCTACAAAACCTGATACTCCTGTGACTAGTACTTTCTTTTTCATGGTTATTCTTAAAGTGATGATTGACCTTTTTTACTAAATATATCGATTTACAAATTAGAGTCAAGCAATGTTAACTCCTCTAATAGATTTATAATCAATTCATTGCGGATGAAAAGACATTTTTTTTAAATAGAAAAGTAAAGTCAAATTTTAACATTTAATCTAGCTGTATAATTAGTTCTTTACTTAACTCTAAACTTAGAAATTCCCCTTGGTCAATAAAAAAGCCGGCAATTAACTTGTCGGCTTTAGATTAAATTATTACGTATTTAATAATCCTTGATTTTCACGAACTCCGCGATTAATCAGTCACTATTTCCAGAAATCGGCATTTTCAATTCCCGCATCCTTGGCGATAAATACTGGATCTTTGCCTTCCTTTTTCTGTTTTTTATAGTCCCTAAATGCTTTCATGGCAGGTTTTCTTAGCAAAAGAATTGCGATGACGTTTAGCCAGGCCATCATTCCAACCCCAATATCACCCATGGTCCAAGCAAGTTCTGCTGTTTTTATGGAACCATAAAACGTAGCTCCCAAAAGGGTTATTCGAAGAACCCAAATGCCCCATTTATTCTGGGTTCCTCTGATTAAGTAACTCAGGTTTGTTTCGGCTATATAGTAATAGGCCATGATGGTCGTAAAAGCAAAAAACAAAAGCGATATTGCGACAAACCCTCTACCCAATGCTGGAAAATGTGTTCCTACGGCAAACTGAGTATATTCTGGTCCAAAAGGAACTCCAGGTAGGTTTTCCACAATGAACCCACCTTCTGGGTTTACCACATTGTATTGGCCGGTAAAGAGAATCATTAATGCCGTTGCTGTACAAACGAAAATTGTATCTACATAGACAGAAAAAGACTGAACCAACCCTTGCTTCACTGGATGTGAAACCTCTGCTGCTGCTGCGGCATGGGGAGCAGTTCCCTGTCCAGCTTCATTGGAATAAATACCTCTTTTCACTCCCCAAGCTATTGCCATACCGAAAACTCCACTAAAAGTAGCTTCTAAGTTCATTGCTGATTTAATGATTAAAGCAAAAATGGATGGGACTTCGGTAATATTCATAAAAATGATGACGACAGCCATCAAAATATATGCTGCAGCCATAAATGGGATCACCACTTCGGCCACTTTACTAATTCTCTTTACACCACCAAGGACGATCAATGCCAAAAAAACAGTAATTATAATACCCGTATACATTACAGGGACATTAAATGCGTTTTCAACACTTAAGGCGATACTATTACTTTGCACGCCGGGCATAAAAAGTGCAGTGGCTAGAATCGTTGCAAAAGCAAATAACATCGCATACCACTTAATACCCAGTCCTTTTTCTATGTAATAAGCTGGTCCACCGCGATATTCTCCATTGTCAACTTCCTTGTAAATCTGACCTAGCGTAGATTCAATGAAGGCAGAGGCAGCTCCTAAAAATGCAATTACCCACATCCAAAAGATAGCACCTGGGCCTCCCATAGCAATGGCAGTAGCTACACCGGCAATATTTCCTGTTCCCACTCGGCCTGAGATTGCTATCGCAAAAGCCTGGAAAGAAGAAACTCCTTTTTCGGAAGATTCACCTTTGAAAAGGAGTTGAATCATTTCTTTAAAATAGGTGACTTGAAGAAATTTGGTCACAAAAGAAAAATATATCCCTGCCCCAAGACATAGGATGATCAGGGCATCACTCCAAACTACAGCATTAATTGCTTCTACAATTTCTTTCATTATTATTTGGTAAACTTCTAACTCTTTTAAGATTTTTGAATTTTGGGTTTATTTTGAACCCGAAGAAAGTAAAAAATACCCTATAAATTCAGAAGAATCGTTTTAAATGGGGGATTTTTCGTGTGGAATGCAAATAAATCTACCGTATTCTGTGGATAACTTGTTTCAAGAAAGGTTAAAATTGATATCACCAAGGTAAGCTGTGTAAGCAAAATCTACTGGTGGTTTAAATTTTTCTATTTTAAAGCTATCAATCTATTTTAGGACGGGTCGCGTTAAGTTTTGGGATTAGTAAGACTACTCACCAAGATTTGGGCTCTTTAGGTTATTCGAGATTTGTATTTCGAATCATTATCCAATATCTAATTCTCTATAAATAATCTTTTAATCAATTTGAGTAAGTATGAACATGAATTCCCTGACGCGTAAAACCTATTTATTGACGCTTTTATTCCTCAAATATTGGTGAACTTGCATTAGATTTGAATGTTGTAAATTTCATTTTCCAAAAAAAACTATGGCACTTATTAATCCTTATATCAATTTCAATGGGAATGCAGAAGAAGCTTTCAATTTTTATAAATCTGTTTTTGGTGGTGAATTCGCAAACATAACACGATTCAAAGATTTAAGCATCCCTG
>NZ_JAHEBC010000024.1 GCF_024642405.1 Algoriphagus sp.
CTCAATAATTTCTGGTATCCTGTGCTGTCTTGAAAAGTTCAGATTTAGAAAATGAATCCCCGTTTATTCTATTATTTAAAGGTGTTTTATTTAAGTTCTAAGTTAAAGAAATGGAGTCGGAAGAGAAACAGCTTTTTACTTTTATTCCTATCTTTTGACAATTTCCTAGGATGGAACAGGATAGTTAGAAGAGTTAATTTAGATTTTTTGACCCACGATATGAAAGATCAAAAATTATTTAAAAAAATAGTCAGTCAGAATAACGAGTTTGAAAGGACTCCTGTTCCTGATAATCAACTTAAAGGCGGGAAAAGCTTTTTAGGAATGTATGCAGGTGAGCATACGGCTGGGACGGAGTTTGTAATCGGGCCTTTATTTGTGGCACATGGTGTGAGCGCCGGCGATTTAATTTTGGGACTATTTATCGGGAATTTATTAGCTGTATTAAGTTGGGGATTAATGACAGGCCCAATAGCTACGAAAAAACGCTTGACACTTTACTATCAGCTGGAAAGAATAACTGGAAAGTCTGTTGTCAACTTATACAATTTTATAAACGCCTTGATGTTTTGCTTTTTGGCGGGATCTATGATTGCTGTTTCGGCAACTGCTGTAGGTATTCCTTTTGGTCTTGAAATGCCTACTTTGACAGATTGGTATCCAAAAACCCCAGGATGGATAGTGGCAGTGATGATCATGGGAGCAATCATCACATTGATTGCTATCAGAGGGTATAATCAGGTAGCTAAATTTGCCAATGTAATGGCTCCTTGGATGATTTTGATCTTTGTTTCTGCTGCTTTTGCCGCATTACCGCAATTAGGAGTTCATTCTTTTGATGAATTTGTAGTTGCTGCCAAAGAAGTGATTTGGACTGGAGTTCCTCTTCCTGGAATATCAAAATTCAATATCTGGCACATCATTTTCTTTTGCTGGTTTTGTAATATGGCCATGCATATAGGGATGTCAGATTTAACAATACTTCGATATGCTAAATCTTGGAAATATGGATTCTTCTCTTTTGCAGGTATGTACATTGGCCACTTTGTGGCTTGGATAGCTTCTGGGATATTATATGCAGTATTTCTTCAGACCAATGTTAATTCCCAGGAATTTGCACCTGGTCCAATTGCTTATCAAGCTGCAGGGATTGCCGGAGCGGTTTGCGTCGTGGTGGCAGGTTGGACTACAGCCAATCCAACTATTTACAGAGCAGGGTTAGCTCTTCAGGGGATATTCCCCAAAACCAAAACCTGGAAAATCACAGCAATTGTGGGAGGGATTACAAGTTTAGCCGCCTGTTTTCCTGCCTTGGTAATGAAGCTTCTCGATTTTGTAGCGCTATACGGATTGGTATTGATGCCAATGGGAGCAGTTATCTTTGCGGATTTTTATTTCGCAGATAAATTTGGTTTTCAACAAGAGCAAGCTATTCGAAATAATAAGTCCTTTACTTGGCCAGCTCTTGCGGCATGGATTAGTACCTTGTTTGCCTGCTTACTTTTGAATTACTTCTACGGATTGGACATATTCTTTTTGGGGCTTCCTGGTTGGTTTATCGCTGTGATCCTTTTTGTGAGTTTCTCCAAAATTAGTTTTCCGGCACTTAAAACTAAACTAGCATGAAAAACATACTCAAAATAGCTTCATTCATTGGTTTGGTTCTTACTATCGTTCCACCAATAATGTTTTTTAAAACAATCATTAGTCTTGACTCAAGCCATCTTTATATGACCATAGGTATGTTTTTATGGTTTGTATCTGCTCCGTTTTGGATCAATAAAAAAACTGATGATCAACCTGATGAATCATGAAATTATCTTTAGAAAAAATAAAAGAATTCAATAGTTCAAGCGCCCAGATTCATCAAGATGAATTGAATCATATTTCAGGTAGACTCATAAATGATGGGTTTGAAGTAAATGAGCTAATTAAAAAAATCAGAGGTTTTCAGATTGCCGTGCCTAGCTGGGCTTTGGGAGCTGGTGGGACAAGATTTGGAAGATTTGGAATAGGAGGCGAACCTAGAAATTTGGAAGAGAAGTTGGAAGATATAGGATTGTTGAAAAGTTTAACCCAAAAAACAGATAGCGTCTCATTGCATATTCCTTGGGATATCCCTTCCGATTACACGGCCATTAAATCGCTTGCAGATGAGCTGGGGATTTCCTTTGATGCTATGAACAGCAATACCTTTCAGGATTATGGTCAGAAAGAATCATACAAACTTGGCTCGCTAGGAAATGCTAAAAAATTGGTCAGGGATCAAGCTGTTGCCCATAATATTGAAGTGATTGAAATCGGGAAGAAGTTGGGAAGTAAAGGCCTGACCGTTTGGCTGGCTGATGGAAGTAATTTTCCTGGACAATCAAGTCTAAGAAATGCTTTGCAATGGACTCAAGAGTCATTGGAGGAAATTTATAAATCCATGCCATTGGATTGGAAGTTATTGCTTGAATACAAACCATACGAACCTAATTTTTATCATACGATCATCCCTGATTGGGGTACTTCATCTTTGCTTTGTAAATCTTTGGGAGATCGTGCTAAAGTCCTTGTTGACTTGGGACATCATTTACCAAATACGAATATTGAACAGATTGTGGCTACCCTCATGTATCAGGATATGCTGGCAGGTTTTCATTTTAACGACAGTAAATATGGAGATGATGATTTGACAACAGGTAGTATAAAGCCTTATCAGCTATTCTTGATTTTTTGTGAATTAGTTTCTGGATCTGAAGATGGTGCCCAGGCTTGGGAAAGCATTTCTTGGATGATTGACGCTAGCCATAATACCAAAGATCCTCTGGAAGATTTAATGCAGGCACTGGAGATCATCAGTATCAGTTATACAAAAGCGCTACTTGTGGATCGAAAAAAACTAACTAATTGTCAGTTAGAAGGAGATGTAGTAGGAGCCCAAGAATGTCTTCAAGATGCTTTCCAAAGAGATGTGAGGCCATTGGTAAGAGAAGCAAGATTACAAAATGGTGGAGCTTCTGATCCTATCTTAATGTATAGAAAGTTGGCTGTAAGAAACCATCTAATCAAAGATCGAGGAGCTGATTCGAGATCTACTGGTTTGTAAGCAGATTTATAAGGGGTGAAAATCTTGAGTTAAATTCTTATTTTGGAGATATTATCTGATTCAATTCTTATTTCTCCCTACTTAAGCTATGAGAAAAACCCAATATCTCCTTTTTATTTTAGCTGTTGTATTTTCCTGTAAATCCCCGGAAACGAAGGATGGAAAAGAGTCTGCTAATACAGAATCTTCAGATAGTTCCAGACCAAATTATTCGACTACGGGGAATGTGGAAAGATTGGATTCAGAAATTGATCAACTAATTCCCATAGATTCTAAAATCGAAATAATTGCCTCTGGATTTGACTGGTCTGAAGGGCCTTTATGGTTGGAGGTAATTGATGCTTTGATTTTTTCAGATGTCCCTCAGAATAGAATTTGGAAATGGACCGAACAAGACAGTTTAGAGATTTATTTAGAACCATCGGGTTATTTTGGTAATGAGGAAAATAAAAGAGAGCCAGGTTCCAATGGTTTGGTATTAGATATCAACGGCGATTTGTTGCTTTGTCAGCATGGGGCGAGACAATTGGCGGTTATGAAAAGCCCTATTAGAAACCCATCTGGGAATTTTGTTGCTATTGCGAACCAGTTTGAAGGCAAAAAATTCAATAGCCCGAATGACCTGGTTATAAATAATAATGGTGGGATGTATTTTACTGATCCTCCTTACGGTTTAGATGAATGGGATACTAAGGAATTGGATTTTCAGGGAGTTTATTTTATTGATTTCAGAGGCAACCTTTCTTTGCAAATCGATTCACTTTCGAGACCTAATGGAATTGGTCTTAGTCCGGATGAAAAATCACTATTCATCGCTCAATCTGATCCTATGAAGGCAAGGTATTATCGATACGAATTGGATGAAAATGGAAATGTCTTTTCAGGTAAAATTATTTTCGATGTTACAAATTTAGTGGGAGAGGAGAATCCGGGTTTACCTGATGGATTAGCAGTTCATAGTAGTGGTAATCTCTTTGCCAGTGGTCCGGGAGGCATTTTGATCATTAGTCCAGAAGGGAAACATTTAGGAACAATAAAAACTGGTAGAGCTACCTCAAACTGTACTTTTGATTTTGATGAAGAATATCTTTATATCACTGCAGATATGGATTTGTTGAGAATTAAGTTGAAGTAAATTTATTTTTTATTCCAGTCACAGACTACGATTACCCAGGTTTCATACTCATCTTGGAAAGTATGGATAATCTCAAATCCAACCTTTTGATGGGCTTTTATTGATCGAGGATTAGAAACAGAGATTTCTGTAATCGCAAAATCATAATCCTTTTCAAATGCATTCCTATAAGCTTCAAAGCAACTAGCGAATAAACCTATCCCTCGATAGTTTTTTCCTACACAAACCTGACCTACTACCATGTAATTATATTCACTTACACTTTTTCCTTTGTAGGTGAGTTTGTCAAATTGATGAAACATGGGAACCAACATGGGGACATCATTTCTTGATTTTTTTGTCATCGCTAAAAAATATGCAGCCACTGAATTTCCGTCTTTTGCGATGATATGAGCTTCAATAGTATTCAGTAATCGCAATAATTCGAGGTTATGTTCAACCCTAACAAAACCCTGTTCTGACTTTTCTTCAGGTGAGATATTTTGGGGAAGATTTTTTATTTGAAGATCCAGGATTCCCTGCAGATCAGTTTCGCTTTCTGCTCGGCATATTTCCAACATAGAAAAATTAGTTATAAGTTGAATCCTCTGCTACATCTCCCGGATCCTCGGGATTGTCATTCTTGATTTCTTCTTGAACCAAAGGACTTTCGACAACATCAGCCTCAGGGATATATTTTGGGGGAATGGTGAGTTGGCTTCCATCTCTAGTAGCACGATAATGAGGAGACATGATTTCTACTCCCGCTTCGCTAAAAGCATCTTGAATATTGGCATGGAGATCAGAATAACTTTTTGCAGCTTTTTTAGAATCATTTGTGTAAGCATTGATTTGGTAGCTTACATAGTGATCATCCAGACTTGTTTGTAATACAAACGGTTTTGGTTCTTTGATTACTGTTTCAACTTTTAATGCCGCATTTACAAGTAATTCATGAATTTGCCTCCAGGGAACGTCATAACCAATAGTAACCTTTGTGTGTAGGATTAACCCTGGCCCATTAGATTCCACTGAATAGTTCACGGTATTCCCATTTAAAATTGCAGAATTTGGAATAGTTACTTCCTCATTTTTAATGGTTCGCAACCTTGTCACCAGCATCGTTTTTTCAATCACATCTCCAACTGTTTCACCGATTTTTACCCGATCACCGATTTTGAAAGCTCTCATGTAAATGATGACCAATCCAGCAATAATATTACTAATGGCAGATGAAGAGCCTAGGGAAATCAAGAGTCCTAAAAAAACGCTGACTCCCTGAAAAGCAGGTGAATCAGAACCCGGTAAGTATGGGAAAATGACTATAAATGAAAATGCAAATACGATGATTTTTACAAGATTAAAAGTTGGCTTTGCCCATTCAGGATAAAAACCAGGAACACTTAAGTTTCCCCGTTCTATTTCACCAGATATAAAATCGATAAACTTCCCAAGGTAATAAGTAATAAATGCTACCACTAGAATCATAAATAATTCAGGGATGTAGCCAAAAAATGAATTGATAATGGATTTGAATGGGTCAGTTATATAGCCAAATAAAGTGTTCGCTAGATTTTTTGTAGCGGGGAAGATGCTGAAAACAATAGGCAAAGCCAGGTATAGTAAAACAATGATGAGCAGGATTTTAAAAAATCTCATCAAGGCTTTTAGTAATACTTCTTGTCTCTCGGCAGATAATAATTCGAAGTTTTTAATTTTGATACCTCTAAAATATTGATGCCATTTAGAGAGGATGAAATCGATTAATTTATTGAATCCAATGTTGATGAATCTGACTAAAAGAATCAAAACAATTAAAACTCCTATCAAAATTCCTGTTCGGGTAATATTTTGAATTAAGGATCTTCCTTGGTGATTTTTTGCATAGGAGCTTTTGATCGCATCAATGTATTCTTTAGCTAAAAGCGCCTGCGTTTGTTCTTGGTAGTCAGCATCAGCCGTGGTGACACTACCTAAAATAATTTCCCCATGCATTATTTCAATTGCCAGATCATCTTCAACAGCAATGAGTAATGTGGTGTCTAATACTTCCGAATCGAGGAGCAGTTCCAATTTATTAGAGAAACTATTTGCTCTTTCTTGAGGATTAAAAGGTCCCAATTTAGTCCCAATGAAAAATAAGGTATCTTCATAAAAAACTACCGGTTTTTTGAGGCTATCCGGCTTGCTCATGACCAAAGAGTCCAGACTTTGTGATAATCCTATTCTGCTGAATGATAGTATTAATAGGAGAATAAGATACTTCTTAAACATGAGCGATTATTAATGAAAGTAATTTCATAATTATAGTTTAAAAATTTCTGGTTAATGACAAAATCACCATTTACACATTTAAATTAAATAAAATTCCCTGTTTTCTGTAGATTTGATCAAAAACCATTATAACCATGAATTTTAATAAAGTGTATTATGGGCTTTGGGTTTTTCTCTTTGCTCTCTTTGCCTTTTGGCAATTTAATGATCCAGACCCAGAGATTTGGGTAAGTATTTACGGGGTAGCTATAATTTTCTGTCTACTTGGTTTTCGAGGTATTTTCCCGAAAATCCCCCTTACAGTAGTTGTGTTAGCCTGCGTTATTGGAGCTGCATTTTATTGGCAGGGAGATGTTGGAGGTTGGGTTTCCCAAGAAGTGGAACAGCATGACCTGAGTATGAAAAACGATTTTATGGAGGAATCCAGAGAATCGTTTGGATTGATTATTATTGCTTTGGTGATGATTCCAGGATTATTGAGGGCCTGGAAAAAGTAAAATCTCAAATTTTTAACTTAAAAAAATAGACCCATGAAAAGAATAACACTATTTCTTATATGTGCACTGATGTTCAGTTTTTCGGTATTCAGTCAACAGACTTCTAATATCAAATCCAGTTATTTTGAAATCAGAAAATACTATGCAAATCCAGGGAAGTTACCTGATTTGATCAAAAGATTTCAAGATCATACAGTTGCCCTTTTTGAAAAAAGTGGAATGGAAAATATCGCCTATTTTGTTCCGGTGGAAAACAACGATAATTCCATGACCTATATTTTAGGTTACCCCGATGAGGCAGCAAGAGATCGAATGTGGGAAGTTTTTTTAAATGATCCTGATTGGAAAAAAGCCTATGCAGAGTCTATAGTAGACGGTGCCCTGGTTTCGAAAATTGATCAGACTTTTATGACTTTGGCTCCTGGTCTAAATGAAAGAATGATGCCGACCAATAGTGGGATTTTCCAATTAAGAATTTATACCTGTTTTGAGGGGAAAATTGATAATTTGATCACAAGATTCAAAGATCATACACAGGAACTTTTCGAGCGTCAAGGACTTAAAAATCATCCTTATTGGTTGACTTCAGAAAAGGAGGGAGGACAGTCAAAACTTGTATACTTACTTGCTCATGAAGATCAAGCTTCTTTTGAGGCTGCTTTTCAGCGTTTTCTAAAAGATCCGGATTGGGTTGCAGCCCGAGATGCTTCAGAAGCAAATGGTAAAATTGTAGAGAAAGTAGACGCCACTTTTTTTAAGACATTACCTTTTTCTCCAATGAAATAATTTAATAATAGTTGCCAAGCAAAAAAGCCAACTCTAGAGTTGGCTTTTTTGCGTTAAGTAGAAATCGGGTTCTATCTCGGGAAAGCGGCAGCTAAACCACCGTCCACGTTGATCATATTTCCTGTTGTTTTATTAAGCATTCCTGACACGAAAGCGAAAGCTGCCTCAGCGATATCGGAAGTTTTGACGGCTTCCTTGAGCAAAGTCCGGTTGGCATAATAAGCCGGAAGATCTTTGACTTCGATTCCATAAGCCTTGGCTCTGTTTTCAGCCCATCCACCTTCCCAGATGTTTGAGTTTTCGATGACCGCATCCGGATTGACGACATTCACCCGGATTTTATCCTCACCGAGTTCAGCGGCCATGAGTCTGGACATGTGGATCTGTGCAGCTTTTGCAGTACCATAAGCTACGTTTTTTGGACCGGCCACCAAAGCATTTTTGCTGACAATGTTGATGATGTCCCCACCGAGTCCCTGCTGCTTGAGGATTTTGACGGCTACCTGGGATACCTCAAACTGTCCCTTGACCAGGATGTCGAGTAATTTATTCCAGTCCTCCTCAGAGTGGGCCTCGAAAGCCTTTGAGATGGAGATACCGGCATTGTTGACGATGATATCGATTCCGCCGAATTTCAGGCAGATGGCCTGCATGGCTTTTTTCACGCTGGAAGGATCCGTGACATCGAGAGTTACCCCGAGGAACACATCCTTTCCGTATTTCTTCTGCATGGCTGCCTCGGTTTCTGCCAGTCGGTCCGCATTGATGTCGGTCACCACCACGCAGGCGCCTTCCTGGATGTATTTTTCTGCGATGCCTTTTCCGATTCCCCCGGCGCTTCCCGTGATCAGGGCAATGCGTCTGGACAATGGTTTTTCTTTGGGCATCCGCTGGAGTTTTGCTTCCTCGAGCAGCCAGTATTCAATATTGAAGGCTTCCTGAAGAGGAAGGGAAACATAAGAGGAAACCGCCTCGGCCCCTCGCATCACGTTGATGGCGTTGATATAGAATTCAGAAGCTACCCTGGAGGTCTGCTTGTCCTTGGCAAAGGAGAAAAGACCGACTCCCGGCCAAAGGATGATGACCGGATTGGGGTCACGCATGGCAGGGGAATTGGGGTGCTTGTGTTTTTGGTAATAATCGGCATACATCTCCCGGTATTTCTGGAATTCCACTTCCAGTCCTGCTTTTAGCGAAGAAGGATCAGAAAGATCTTTATCTGCCGGAATGTCGAGAACCAAAGGAGAGATCTTGGTACGTAGGAAGTGATCGGGACAGGAAGTACCCATGGGTGCCAGTTTGCCCAGATCATTGGAGTTGATGAACTGCAATACAACTTCTGTATCCGAGAAGGTACCGACCATCTTTTTCTCAGAAGAAGCCAGTCCACGAAGAACAGGAGCCAGTAGAGCTGCCTGTGAAGCACGCTGCTCGGCCGGCAGGGAAGTTACTTTCTGACCGCCGAATACGGGTCTTTTCTTTCCGTAGTTTGCTTCCAGATAAGCGGAAGCTGTTTCGATGACTTCCAGGCTGTTGATATAGCATTCGTAAGAAGTATCCGCCCAGGTGAAGAGCCCGTGACCTCCGAGCATGATGCCGCGGATGCCGGGATTGTCTGCCAGGGTCTGCTGAAGCTGCAGACCCAGATCGAATCCGGGTTTCTGCCAGGGTACCCAGGCGATCTGTCCTCCCCAGAGATCGGCAGTGATCTGCTCCCCGTCTTTGGAAGCTGCAATGGCAATGGCTGCATCAGGATGCAGGTGATCTATATGTTTGAAAGGTAAAAAAGCATGTAAAGGAGTGTCGATGGAAGGGGCTTTGGAATCCAGATCGTAGATGCAGTGATTGAACAGGCCGACCATTTCATCTTCGAATTCGATGCCCCGGTAGATTCCCTGAAGAGCGCGAAGCTTATCGACATAAAGCCCGGCCAGCCCGGCTTTGGTCAGGGTACCGATATCCCCACCGGAACCTTTGACCCACATGACTTCTACCGACTCTTTGGTGAGAGGATCGGCTTCAAAAGTCTTGCAGCTGGTATTCCCTCCACCATAGTTGGTGATGCGCAGATCTGCGCCCAGGATATTGGATCTATAGATCAATAAGTCAACTTCGTTTCCTTCCAAAGCGGCAGCCTTTTTATCATCCCATAAAAAGCTGACATGGTTAAACTGTAGATTTATTTTTTCCATGTATTTTGGGTTTTATTGTATAATACTTAAAAGTCAATGTACCAGTATATATAATCCTTTCTATCCTGTTCTATACTGTATTAGAAAAATGATTAGAATTTTAGGACTCAAAACAAACTAAAGTTGTTTTACTTAAACGAATAAAATTTTTTTTGCTGGATAGAATGATTTATATCATAAAAAAATAAATTTTTCATTTTAAAAATATCTGTAAATTAAGGAGTTATAGAGGTATATTTCATTTAGAGTAAGTTTTTAAAAATTATTTAAATAATCTGTTAGATAAATTGAAAAATAATTAACGATATGCAACTTCTATTAAGAAAATGATTAAAATATAATAACTATCCTGCTCTATCCTGCTGATTTATAATTTAATAAATATTATATAAGCACAGGATGCGACAGGATAGATTTAGGTGTCATTAGAAGTTAATTGATGGAAATTACCGCTTGTTAACATAAAACCCAATTTGTATGAAAAACAATTATCTATTATTAAAGAAGCGTTTTTTATTGCTTCTTTTTATTATCCTCTCTACCAACATTTCAGTCTGGGCACAGACTTTTAATGTGACGGGTAATGTGAAGGATGAAACAGGAGAAGTCGTGCCTGGAGCTACCATTATGATAAAAGGTACTCAAGTCGGAACAGTCACAGACTTAAATGGAAATTTTAGTATTTCGGCATCTGCTGGAAATGTTTTGGTGATCAGTTTTATTGGGTATACACCCGAAGAAATAACAGTTCAATCAGGACAGACTAACTATAATATCACTATAAATACCTCGATGTCTGATCTTTCAGAAGTAGTGGTGGTGGGTTATGGTAGCCAGATTAAGAAAGAGGTTACAGGAGCAATCCAAACCATTAGTGAAGATGAGTTGAAGGATTTACCTGTTACAACTACTGCGCAAAAATTGCAAGGTAAATTAGCAGGTGTCCAGATTAACCAAACTACTGGAAAGCCTGGTCAAGGAATGAATGTTAGAATCCGAGGCCAACTATCTGTTTCTGGTGGAAGTGATCCATTATATGTAGTAGATGGTTTTCCTATTACTGGCGATATCAATACTTTAAATCCAGATGAGATTCAGGATATTACAATATTGAAAGATGCCGCTTCGACTTCATTGTATGGTTCTAGAGCTGCTAACGGAGTGGTTTTGATTACTACGAAAAGAGGAAAAGTAGGGCAAACCAATGTGAACTTGAATGTTTATACAGGTTTCCAAAAAGTTCCTGAGCAAGGCAGATTAGAAATGTTGAATGCCGAGGAGTTTGCTCAATTTAAAAAAGAGTATTACACAGATGCTGGACAACCGGTCCCTGCGATTTTCCAAAATCCAGCGGATTTCAGAGATAAAAATAATGATTGGTATGGTGCCATGTTGGAAACTGCTCCCATTACTAATTATAACTTGACGATTACTTCCAATAAGGAAAGAGTTAATACCGCAATTGTCGCCGGCTTTTTTGATCAAAAAGGAGTGGTGAGAAATACTGATTTTAAGCGATACTCTCTTAGAATGAACACGGATTATACCGTTTCAGACAAAGTAAGCATAGGTTTGAATGTGGCTCCTAGCTATATTTTTGATAATACTCCTCAGACAGATGGTTCAAGGGGTACTGGTATCCTATTTAATGCTCTTCACACTTGGCCAGTAATGGACATTTATGATGAAAATGGGGAGTTGACATTATTCAATAGATTCCCCGCTGAAACAGGAAATATTTTCGCCTATCCTAACTGGTTGAGATCCGCTGACGAAATAAAAAACGAAACAAAGCGGGTTAATATTTTGGCAAATACTTATGCAGAATGGAGACCAATTAAGGGTCTTTCTTTGAAAACAACTTTCAATGCGGAATTAAGAAATAGCAACTTCTTTTTCTTTAATCCATCCACAGCTACAAATGCCATTAACAGGGCAATTCCAACCGTTGCTGTTTCTATTAGAGACAACTTTCAAGACTTTTCATGGTTGAATGAAAATATTGCGACCTATGCCAATTCTATCGGAGATCATAATTTTGAAGTGTTGGCTGGTTTTTCTAATCAACGATTTAGAAGAGACAGAACCAGAATCCAGGCAGATACTTATGCAGATGATAGGCTTCCAACTATCCAAGGTGCAATCAATGTCAATAGGGGTGGAACAATTTCTGATGTAGATGAATGGTCTTTGACTTCGATATTCTCAAGATTGACTTATAATTATAAAGGAAAGTATTTATTTACTGCTTCCATTCGGGGTGATGGATCTTCTAGATTTGGTTCAGATAACCGTTGGGGTGTTTTCCCTTCTACTTCGGTAGGATGGGTGATTTCTGACGAAGAATTTTTAAACACAAGTTCATCCGTCTCTTTTCTGAAATTGAGAGCAAGTTACGGGGTAACTGGTAATAATAATATTGGTAATTATACTCAATATGCTTTGGTAAATAATACCATTAATGCAGCCTTTGGAAGTTCTGTACTACCAGGTGCAGCAGTAACCTCCTTAAACAACTCTAACTTAGGTTGGGAAACAACAACACAGCTTGACATTGGATTCGATTTAGGTCTTTGGGATGATAGAGTGACCTTTGGATACGATTATTATACCAAGAATACGACCAATCTATTGTATGCTGTTCAGGTTCCTCAGGAATCAGGTTTTACCAACTTCAACGATAACATTGGAGAAATTAAGTTTTGGGGTCATGAATTTACAGTCAATGCAGTTATTGCCCCTGGAGCATTCAGATGGAGTGTCAATGCGAACTTATCCATCAATAGAAATGAAGTATTGGAGTTAGCAGATGGAATCGATCGAGTTTATGGCTTTGCTCATATCACTCAGGTTGGACAGCCATTTGGTCAGTTTTATGGATTAAATAAACTAGGTAATTATGCGAATGCAGAAGACTTGGCAAACTCTCCTCAGATTCCAGGTAGATCTACCGTAGGTAGTATCAAATTGGAAGATGTGAATGGTGATGGAGTAATTACGTTTGGTGGAGATAATGATGATAGAACCATTATCGGAAATCCGTTCCCTGATTTTGTATATGGTTTTACTAACAACTTTAAGTGGAGAAATTTTGATGCTAGCATCGTTGCATCAGGTTCTCATGGAAATCAATTGTACATGAGACACTTGTATTCTACTGCTAACTTGGATGGGGTATTCAATATGGTTGCTAAAGTGGCTGACCGTTTCAGATCTCCAGAAAATCCAGGTGAAGGAATCTTTGGAACTACAGTAGGTGGTGGTAATGTGACTGGTATTGAGCGTGATTGGCCAAATAGTAACTTCGTTTATGATGCTTCTTATTTCACAATCAGAAACATTACAGTTGGTTATAATTTCACTAATCTACCAAAAGCTATAAAGTCTGCCCGTTTATATGCATCGGGTCAGAATATGTGGGTTTTCACAAAGTATTGGGGTGGATCTAACCCTGAGGTTAGTATGCAAAACAATGGTCAAGGAGATGGAGGTAACCTAAGCCCAGGTGTAGATTTGGCTGGATACCCTATTCCTCGTACTATCACTTTTGGTGTAAATATCACGTTTTAATTGACCAATCATTAGTAAAATCAAACTGTAGAAAAAATGAAAAAACATATAATAGCCTTTGCAGTAGCGTCTTTATTATTGACTGGCTGCGAGGACTTTCTAACGGTAGTGCCAGAAACTGAATTAAGTTCGGCTACCTTCTTTAAAAATCAAACTGACTTTGAGCAAGCAGTAAATGCTGCTTATGTGCCCCTTCGAACCATCATCAATGATAGAGCTTGGCTTCTAGGGGAAATGCACTCGGACAATACCTACTATGCTAGAAATGTATTGTTTGGTGCAACTGATAATCAGGAGGACATTGCAGATTTTTCCATCCCTGAATCAAATGGAACCTCAGCAAATACCCACGTTCTGAATCAATGGAGGCAGGATTACTTGATTATTTCTAGAACCAATCAAATCCTGTCTTTGATAGATGACGTTGAATTTGATGCAGCTGCAAAAGCTAATGTCAAAGGGCAGGCATTATTTCTAAGAGCGTATGCCTATTTTGAGTTAGTGAGATACTTTGGAAACGTTCCTTTACATCTTACTCCAGTAGCTACCAGAGAGGAAGCAGCATTGGATCTTTCTCCTGAAGCTGCTATTTATGCTCAGATTGAGCAGGATCTGCAAGCTGCTGTTCCATTATTGCCTAAAAAATCTGCTCAGACCCCAGGTAGAGTAACTGAAGGAGCTGCACGAACTTTGTTGGCAAACGTCTATATCAATCAGAAAAAATGGTCTGACGCTGAGCAAATCTTAACTCCTGTTGTGACAAGTGGTGAGTATATGCTAATGGGTGACTATGCTATGGCATTCCCTGGAAATGCTGATAATAAGAATAATTCAGAATCAGTATTTGAGGTTCAGTTTATAGAAGGAGCAGCAGGACTAAATGGCAGTTTTATATACAATTTTATGCCAAGACCAATTAGTGCTAGTGAATTGCAGCCTATTATGGGTACCAGCAATCCTCAGAACATTGATGGCGAGGGAAATAATATTCCCACTCCTGATATAATCGCTGCTTATGAGGATGGAGATTTAAGAGAAGATGCCTCTATTGATTATGTTTTCTTGGCAGGTAGTTTTAGAGATGATAAGACTTATCCTTATATCAAGAAACATGCGAAGCAACACTCTCAACATGGTAATACAGGTACAAACTGGGTAGTTTACCGCTATGCCGAAGTGTTGTTGTTCATGGCAGAAATCTTGAATGAGCAAGGTAAGTCAGGAGAAGCTGCTGTTTATTTAAATCAAATAAGAGATAGAGCTGGATTAGATCCAACTACTGCCTCTGGTCAGGCCGATATGAGAGAGGCTATCTTCAAAGAAAGAAGAGTAGAGTTGGCTTTCGAGAACAAAAGATGGTTTGATATCCAAAGAACAGATAGAATTGAGGAAATTATCAGACCTTATGGGCAAAGAATAATTGCTAATCCATTGGATTACTATTACCCACCTATTGAAGGAGCTGTTCCAAGATCAAATGCATTTACAAACTTGAATAAGTTTTATGCATATCCTGCGGCAGAATCTGATTTGAGTCCATATTTCTAAAATTCAAGATTAAAAAATCCCTGCATGGGGCGGTAAACACCGCTTCATGCAGGAATTACTTAGATTTCAAGCCACTCTTGTATTTCTTCGTGCAATTTATCTTAGAATTGTGTTCATTGAGTAAGTTCAAACAGTAAGCTATTCAATTAACTTTCCATAAATCCCATGAATCACAAAAATCGCTTAACACGCATACTGATTTTATCCCTTTTTATTTTTGGGGTAGCTTCCTGTGCTAAAAAAGAAGAAAGTAAACCTTTACACCCTAAGGTTGAAAAATTGAAATTGCCCCCTGGCTTTGTTGCAGAACATATCTACAGCCCGGGAGAAAATGACCAAGGATCATGGGTTGCAATGACCTTTGATGATAAAGGCAGAATGATCACAGCTGATCAATATGGTGGGCTATACCGATTAGAAATTCCTGCTATTGGGTCTGATTCTTTGGCTCCAAAAATTGAAAAGTTAATTGTGGGAGATCAAACCGACCAAAAGTTAGGGATGGGCTATGCACAAGGGTTGCTCTATGCATTTAATTCAGTCTATGTGATGGTAAATCACAGAGGAAATGACGAGTTTGAAAGGACTACAGGGATGTATAGAATTCAAGACATGGACGGGGATGATCGTTATGAGACTGTTACCCTAATTAAACTTATGGAAGGATCACCTGGTGAACATGGCCCTCATAGTATGATCTTATCTCCAGATGGGCAATCGATCTATATTTCTGCTGGTAATCATGTGGATGTTCCTGAAATGGATGCCTACAGACTTCCGAAAGTTTGGGATAGAGATAATTTATTCCCTGAAATCAAAGACCCAAGAGGCCATGCCAATGATAGAATGGCTCCGGGAGGATGGATTGCTAAAACTGATCCAGAAGGTAAATCATGGGAGTTAATAGCAGCCGGATTTAGAAATGAATTCGATATTGCATTTAACGAAAATGGAGATCTGTTTACTTATGACTCTGATATGGAGTGGGATTTTGGAATGCCCTGGTATAGACCTACCAGAATTTGCTATGTACCAAGTGGAGCAGAATTTGGATGGAGAACTGGTAACCAAAAATGGTCTCCAAACTATCCTGATAATCTTCCTGCCGCTTTAAATATAGGACAGGGTTCGCCAACAAACGTGATGTTTGGAACTAATTCTAATTTTCCTGAGAAGTATAAAAAAGCACTTTACACCTTTGATTGGAGTTTCGGAATTATTTACGCGACTACCTTGACTCCTGAAGGAGCATCTTATGCTGCAAGTGGCGAAGAGTTTATTTCAGGTTCACCGCTCCCTCTTACTGACGGAGAGTTTGGACCTGATGGATCCATGTATTTTTTAACCGGAGGCAGAAGACTGGAATCTGATTTATACAGGGTATATTATGATGGAGATCAGGCAGCTGGAACAGATACAAAACAAACTCTGACTGAGGAGCATATGCTTCGAAGAAGCTTAGAGGAATATCATACTGGGCCAAAAGCCGGAGCAGTTGACGCAGCTTGGCCAAATTTAGCTCATCCAGATAGATTTGTTCAGTATGCCGCAAGAATAGCAATAGAGCATCAGCCTCTTTCAGAATGGCAATCAAAATTGTTTGCAGAAGAAAATCCTAACATAGCAATACAGGCTGCAATTGCCCTGGCAAGACATGGAGACGCAAGTGTAGCAACTACACTCTTAGATAAGTTAACAAGCATCGACTATGGAAGTTTATCCGAAACGGGGAAACAAAACATACTAAGAGCGATAGAATTGACTCTATTTAGATTTGAAAATTCATCAAAAGCATCTTTCCCAAAGATAATCTCTTACCTAGACCCAAATTTCCCATCTGGAAATAACAATTTGGATAGGGAGTTGGCAAAACTTCTTTCATATACAGGCGCACCCGATGCTGTAAATAAGATTGTTGCTCAGTTGGAAACTGCTAAAGATGATGAGTCTTATCAAAAAACATTCACCTCATCTTCAGATTTGATTATGAGAAATCCGCAATATGGAATGGATATCGCAAATATGTTGGCGAATGTCCCACCTGCTCAGCAAACTTATTATGCCGTTGTATTAGGCGGAGCTGAAAAAGGATGGACTCCAGAACTTCATGATCAATACTTCACTTGGATCAGAAATGCATTTAACTACAAGGGAGGAAGAAGTTATGTTGGGTTTATTGATAGAGCAAGAAAAATGGCATTGTCACATGTATCAAATGCGGAAAATGCTAAGTATGATGAAATGTCAGGTGCAGCTATGTTAACTGGAAATGGAAATGACATTGTTCAATCTGATATTCAGCCGGAAGGTCCTGGTAGAAGATGGACTTTAGAAGAAGCAACTCCTTTAGTTGAAGATTTGTCAGGAAGAGATTATGTTAGAGGTAAAGCCATGTATGCGGCAACACTTTGTCAGTCTTGTCATACGATGCAGGGTGAAGGAGGAATCATAGGTCCGGATTTAACACAATTGGGAACAAGATTTTCACCAAAAGATATATTGGAAGCTACTATAGATCCTAGTGCGGTGATTTCAGATCAATATGCTGCCTCCGTCTTGGTTCTAAATGACGGAAATTCTGTAGTAGGTAGAGTAACAAATGAAGATGAAGCAAATTATTACGTTTCACAAAATCCATTTGCTCCGCAAACAATCAGAACAGTTCCTAAATCCAGCGTATCGGCTGTTAAGCTATCCGAGGTTTCGATCATGTTGCCAGGAATGATTAACAGGCTAAATGAGGAAGAGCTTAAAGACTTAATGGCTTATTTGGTGTCAGGAGGAAATCCTGATCATGAAGTATTCAAAGGATCTGGAGCACAATCAAGTACTGACTAACTATGAAAAAGATCAATTATTTATTGATTGGGATTTTACCAACAGTAGCCTTAGGGCTGCTGTTGAGTATGGTTCCTGCTAATAAAACAGCAGTGAATTCTATTCAGTCCCAAAGTGATTTCAAATCTATTTTTGATGGGAAAACATTAGATGGTTGGGAAGGTAACCCCACTTATTGGAGTGTAGAAGATGGTGCTATAACAGGATTAATTACGCCTGAGACATTATTGAAGGCCAACACCTTTCTTATTTGGCAAGGTGGGCAGCCTGGTGATTTTGAATTGAAAGCAAAGTTTAAAATTTCTGAAACTGGAAATTCAGGGATCAATTATAGAAGCGACATGGTAGAAGATGTTCCTTTTGCTCTCAAAGGATATCAAGCAGATATCGATGGAAGGATCAATTATACCGGGCAGAATTACGAGGAGAGAAAAAGAACGACCTTGGCCTATCGTGGACAAAAGACTAAAATAACACCTCAGGAAAATCCAACCGGGAATCTAAGAGATTATGTCGAAAGGAATGCCTGGAAAGGATTGAATGTTATTGAAGAGATTGGTGATCGGGATGAGTTGAAAACAAAAATCAAATCCGAGGACTGGAATGATATTCACATTATTGCCAAAGGAAATGTGCTGCAGCATTATGTGAATGGAGTCTTAATGAGTGAAGTTCATGATGAAGATCCTGCAAATTTCTCGGCAAAAGGATATCTGGGAGTTCAAGTTCATGTAGGACCTCCAATGAAAGTACAGTATAAAGATTTGATGATTAAAATGAATTAATTGGGTTGGAAATATAGATTAATTGTTACGTTAAATGCACCGATAAGAATTACAGCGTCTTATCGGTGCTTTTTTTTACGTTATTTTGACCATTGATCAAAAGTTGATGATGTTCTTCTATTTGGACCAAATGCCCTCGAAGCGGGGTTGATTATTCTGTTCATATCCTGCTATTACTCGAGTTAGGTACCCATTGTCTAAGAACTGATTATATTCATTTTGAAATTGCGATGAGTTCAGATTATGCTTTTCGAACCATCCATTGTAATTCGCTGCTTTTTTATACCAAATGCCACTTAATAAAGGTTGGTTCCCACTAAGATAGGCGTCAAGATATACCAACTTAAACTTTTCTTTATTGGTGTATTGGTCAAAAGCCTCTTTAAATGATTGAAGTGTCATGACAGGTCTTAAGTAAAATCCTCCTGTTTTGATTTTTTCCCATAGGGCCGTTACATAAGTTTTGCTTCCGGATTTCACACAAGATACATTTACTGGCACAAGTCCTTGATTAATATGAATTTGAAAATTATCCTCATGCCATTTCAATGATTTTCCATGGTAGGCTAATCCCCCAGGGCCTTTCCCAAATACCCAAATTGCCGCATAATTGATCTTTCCGCTACTGAGGTAGGAATTTACATGAACTAACCTATAACCTGCTTGAGAGAATTTATCAAATTCCTTTTGATAGGATGTTCCTGACATTTGGTGGCGAGCTGCCCAAGAGATGTTATTGCTTTGCCTGAAAATGACATTAAAATAGGTCTTACCATTCACTTCATAGCCATCGACCCAAATAGGGTAGTATCCACATGGCCATATTTTATCAAATTCTGTTTGGTAACTTTCTAAAGGCAAACCAAATCTACAAACCTCACCCCAGTTAGTTGGATATTCGCAATAGGGGTGCTTAACATTTGGATAAATAAGACAGGGTTTTTTTACTTGGCCCGGAATTCCCAAGGTGTTTAATTTTGACCAGTTAATGTTTGAACCTGGTTTTTGGTATTCATCTTTACCAATTACGAAACCTGTGTTAAAAAGGAGTGGGCGAAATTTTCCACCTTCAGGGTCGTCAGCCTTATTAAAAGTTTTGATGTGGACATGAAAATGTGGTCCACTTGAGCTTCCTGAATTCCCTGCTTTACCCAGAACCTGGCCTTTTTTAACTACCGCGCCAACTTTTAAAAATTCATTGGATACACTTCCTTTGATCATGTGTGCATATAGTGCAACTAAATTTCCATGACGGATATACAAGTGGTTTCCACTTCCTCCATAATCAAATGATCCCCATAATTCATCCATTTGTTTTTTTCCTAGATTATCATAGAAAGCATCAGACTTATCTGGTGGAAAAGGAGCCCAGTTGTTTGGGACATTGTTTTCAAAATGCATTACTGTACCATCTGCCATTGCCCGTATTTTTTTACCCCAAATCAGGTGATGGTCATTCTCACTTCCATCTTTATCTTTAACCAGGGATGTCCAACCAGAGTCATATTTTGCGACTCCAAGATCGTACGCAAAAACCTGATCTCCACCACCATGCATTGAATAGCCTTCTACAAATTCATCTTTACTAAAATCTGCAATGTCGAATGGGAATGCGAAAGAATTGGTGTAAGGTTTCAGCTTCTTAGTAAAGGTAACAGGAGTAGGAAACCCTTCGAAAATGAAACTCATTTTGATAGATGTGGGAAATGGAGCTTCTATGAAAATCACATCTCCATTTTCATGATACTCCCTACTGTTTTGCCAGGATTGAATATAATTAGGTTCAATTTCCAACTTATCTGAAGGGAGATGAATTGTTTTTTTTACCACATTACTTCCGATTTTGTATTCAAAGATTACTTCATTCAGGTCAATTTTTTTTGACTCTTGATTATGAATATATGCCCTTATGGAAACTTGACATCGCCAAGGTTTCTGACTGGTAAATCCGGGAGTAGGATGAAAGACTATGTCGCCTCCTTCCATAGGTTCAAAACTGATACCTACCTTAGGAGTTCTGGCAGAAAGAGTTGGTGCTTTTTCAAATTTGAAGTCGATAGTGCGAAGGTTTCTTGGATTGATTTTTTCGTCTGAATCGTGCCAAATGGAGGTGATAGTACCTAATGAGAATCTTTTTATAGAAGTCCTAGACTTAATTGTAGGTCTCAATGGTTTACTTGATTTTATTTCAACTTTGGTAACTTTTTTGGCAGCCTCATTTTCTGTTTGGCTACCAAGATTTCGGATTTTTGCGCTTAATTTTTTGGCCATGGTTGTAAAAGTTTAGAATTTTTGAAAAATGAAAATATCTTTGAAATTAAACTCCAAAAAACCTTGATGGATTTTGCTTTCATAGCAATAATAAATGTACTAAAAGCATTGATAGTTAGCTATTTAGTACTAATTATTTTTTTATGAAATAGTTAGGTTTGGAAGTAATTATAAAATGATTTAGAATATTTTTTGATTCATTAGTTAAACTGAAATTTGGATCAATTTTTCTTGAATTTTTTTGACTAACGGCACAACTTTATTCTGTCGAATTTTTAACTTTTAAAATTCAATATTAATTCTCTTCCGATACGGCAGGATAGTGTCAGAAGGCCTTTTTTATAGATTACAGTATAATTTTAAACCCAATAATGAACCTCTCAGATCCATCCAATTGGAAAGATAAATTGTCAAATTCCCAGCAACTTGGGGGAATTGAAACTTCTGTGCTTGATAACGGAGCAGGAAGGGGAGTCAGAATAGCTTGGATCAATACTGGTTCTGGTCTTAGGTATAAAGTAATTTTAGATAGAGGACTGGATATTTTGGACTGCTTTTATAATGCCAGCAGTCTGGCATGGATAAGTCATAGTGGCACAGTAGGCCCGCAACCATTTTCAAATAAAGGAATTGATTGGCTTAGGACATTTGGTGGAGGTTTATTGACTACCTGTGGTCTGTCTAATGCCGGTCCTCCGAATGCTGATGAAAATGGAGAAAGAGGATTACATGGTAATTTCAGTAACATACCTGGGGAACTTGTTTCTATCAAGCAGCCGGACTTATTTCAAAATGATTTGACTTTCGAAATTGTTGGTAGAGTTAAGGAAACAACCACATTTGGTCCTAGTCTGGAATTGACAAGAAAAATTTCAGGAATGTTGGGATCTGCTTCGATTAAAGTTAGTGATACGATTGTCAATAAAGGGAATACACCTGCACCTCATATGATATTATATCATATTAATTGCGGATGGCCCCTTATTGATCAGGAAACAAGGATAGTTTGGGATGGGCAGATCGTTCCAAAAGAAAATGATATAAATAATACCGAGTTTAATAAAAAGCATCGATTTAAAGTTTGTGCACCACCTTTAGAAGAACATAATGGATTCGGAGAAGATGTTGCTTTTATTGACCCTAAGCCTGATGATTTGGATCAGGTAGTATGTGGGTATGCAAATGATGATCTTCAATTGGGATTGAAGATTTCATTTTCAAAAACTCAAATGCCTTGGTTGATTCATTGGCAGCACTGGGGGAAAAATGAATATGTGACAGCATTGGAGCCGGCTACAAATCCTCCTATAGGACAAGCGGCGGCAAGAAAAAACAATACATTGATCATGATTCCACCAGGTGAAAGCAAAAATTATGAATTGAAATTAGAAGTGATTACTGGTAAAGATGTATTGGATTTTAAATGAAAAAAGGTAGAATCAAACTATCAAAACTTAATAATTTTACTCAATAACCCATTAACCCATACTAAGAAATGAGTTTAGCAAAAAAAGCGCTTGAACAAGGTGAAGGTATTTTAAGATTGACTCCTACCTGGGTACCTCGGTCTTTTTGTGTGCCTGGCCGAAGAATAAAATTGCATCCAGATGATTATTATTGTTTGGGTGGAGCAAGAGGAGGAATAGATGAGCGTTGGTTTTCATCAACTACACCTGCAGAAAATGGCCCTTTAACAAGTAAAAATGAAGGCTTAAGCCATGTTGCATATGAAGATGGAGGTAAAACGGAACTTTTCCTTTTGAAAGACGCTATCGATGAACTGGGAGGTCAGATAATTGGAGATAGACTTTGGAATAAATACAAGTCCTGGCCTATGTATTCCAAATTTTTTGATAACATGGGACCTTTACCACACCATATCCATCCTAGTGATGAATTTGGAAAACTTACCGGGCAAAACGGCAAACCAGAGGCTTATTATTTTCCTCCGCAAGTCAATAACCATGGTGGTGATTTTCCTTACACGTTCTTTGGGATTGCTCCAGGAACTTCAAAAGAAACTATTTTGGAGTGCTTAAAAAATTTCAATAAAGGAGATAATAAAATCACAAATTACTCGCAAGCATTTAGGCTACAGCCCGGAACTGGTTGGAATGTACCTCCTGGAATGCTACACGCCCCTGGAAGTTTGTGTACTTATGAACCTCAAAAAGCTTCTGATATATTCGCGATGTACCAGTCTTTGGTAAACGAGGCTATCATTCCAGATGAATTGCTTTGGAATGCGACTCCGAAAGACCGCTGGGGTGATTACGAATTATTGGTTGAGATGATTGACTGGGATTTGAATGTCAATCCAAACCTGATGGACAATCATTACATGGAGCCAATGCCTGTTTCTGATAGAGCGGAAATGAATGCTGCTGGATATGATGATAAATGGATTTGTTACCGTTCCCATGATTACTCGGCAAAAGAATTAACCATCTTCCCGGGTCAGACGGTAACGATAAAAGATTCTGCAGCTTATGGTATGATCATGATGCAAGGCTATGGGAAAATGAATGATTGGGATATTGAAACCCCTGCATTGATTCGATTTGGTCAATTGACCCATGATGAATATTTTGTATCTGAAAAAGCGGCTCAGGCAGGTGTCAAGATCACGAATCATTCTAAAACAGATCCAATTGTTATGCTAAAGCATTTTGGTCCTAACAATCCTGATCTTCAGGTAGTGGAGTGATCACTAAACAGAATTAACTAATTGTAGAAACAAATAACCCAATTTAACAATGAATAATTTCCCAAAATTACATAACGCAACTTGGCCAGGATTAGTAGGAAAAGGGCCGGATTCAGAACCGGTAATACCTTTTGATTCACTTCTGGAAATGACAGCAGCTGCTGAGGTGAATGGAGTGAAATTCGATGGTGTTGATATTGGCTTGCTTGAGCCACATATCAATTTGGATAATCCTGATGAAGCAAAAAAAGTAGCCGATAAAGTTTCAAAATACAATTTGAATATCGGCTCTATGGTGGCTCCTATTTGGGCAGGTGCTGCCATGGGTACACAAGAGCAAAGAAAGACTTTTCTGGAAATGGTCCGAAAATCTTGTGAGTTCGGAAAGCAACTCAATGATTTAGGGGTAAGGAAATATGGAGTTGTCAGAATTGATTCTGCATCTCCTGTGGATGCTTGGGCAAAAGACCCAGTAGGTAACACCAAACAAATTGCTGATACTTTTCGCGAAGCTTGTGACATCGCAGCTGGATTTGGTGAAAAGCTTGCCGCTGAAGGGGAAATCTGTTGGGGTGCAATGCATAGTTGGAAATATATGGTGGAATTAATGGAAATGGTCGATAGACCCAATATGGGATTCCAGGCAGATATGTCGCATACTTTTCTTTACACTTTAGGATATAATGCCCCAGAGCATAGAATTATTAGTAAAGATGCTGACTTGCATGATCGAGAAGTAATTAAAGCTGGATTAAAAACAGTAACAGATGCCTTGAGACCTTGGACTATTGATTTCCATGTGGCTCAAAATGACGGTTCTGTTTTTGGTTCAGGCTCTCATGATAAGACAGGCCGCCATTGCCAAGCAACAGATCCGAATGGCTTATTGGATATTGCCCATGATGCGGGATATTGGTTGAGAGACGAAAATGGTAATTTGACTAAAGCTTTTAAGCACATCTGTTGGGATGGTTGTATGTTCCCAAATTCAGTAATGCAAAGTCAGCAGACTTGGAATGATATCCTAGCTGCGATGATCAAGGTAAGAGAAGCGCATGGCTGGAAAGAATAGCCAGTGGAAAAACAAACACAAAAAACTTTCGA
Organism: Algoriphagus sp.; assembly: GCF_024642405.1. Classification (GTDB taxonomy): domain Bacteria; phylum Bacteroidota; class Bacteroidia; order Cytophagales; family Cyclobacteriaceae; genus Algoriphagus. The sequence continues at coordinate 24,778 of NZ_JAHEBC010000024.1, forward strand.
ATTTCAATTTTAGATTTTAAAACAATGAGCGAAAAAAAATATATAAGAATAGGATTGATTGGTACTGGCTTGATGGGAAGAATCCATACCAACGGCTATAAAAGATTAGCAGATTTCTTCCCTGAGTATGAGCATAGACCAGTGCTTCAGGCTGCCTGTTCCCGTAGAAAAGAAAAAGTAGAAGAGTTTGCTAAAATCTGGGGCTATAAATCAGTAGAAACTGATTGGAGAAAACTTTTAGAGCGGGATGATATCGATGCGGTTGATATCTGTACACCTAATGATATGCATGCGGAGATTGCAATTGCGGCAGCTAAAGCAGGAAAGATGATTCTCTGCGAAAAACCATTAGCCAGAACAGTTGCCGAGGCAAAATCCATGGTTGAGGCTATTGAAGCTGCAGGAGTTCAAAATACTGTATGGTACAATTATAGAAGAGTACCGGCTGTTACTTTGGCAAAGCAAATTGTAGCTTCCGGGAAACTTGGAAAAATATTCCATTATAGAGCAAACTTCCTTCAGGATTGGACGATAAGTCCTGATTTACCACAAGGTGGAGACGCACTGTGGAGACTGGATGTAGAAGCTGCGGGGTCAGGAGTAACGGGTGATTTATTGGCCCATTGTATCGACACTGCTATGTGGATTAATGGGGGGATTAAAGATGTTTCCGCCATGACTGAAACATTTATTAAAGAAAGAGTTCATCAAAGTACAGGCGAGAAAAAGAAAGTTGGAATTGATGATGCATGTATATTCCATTGCCATTTTGATAATGGGTCTTTGGGACTGTTTGAAGCAACTCGATACGCAAGAGGTCACAAAGCTCTCTATACCTTCGAAATCAATGGAGAACATGCCTCAATTAGATGGGATTTACACGACCTGACCCGATTGGAATATTTTGACCATGATGATGAAGGTCAGGTAAGAGGATGGAGATCAATTCACGTGACAGACGGAGATCATCCATACATGGATCGATGGTGGATCCCTGGAACTTCCATCGGTTACGAACATTCATTTATTCACCAAGTTGCAGATTTCTTTAAAAGCCTAGATGAAGGGACCCCTTGTCACCCAACTTTCAGAGATGCATTCGAAACTCAGAAAGTATGTGAAGCGGTAATTGACTCTGCGAATGACAGGGCTTGGAAAAACACAGGCGTTGAATGGGTGGAGAAATAAAATTCCTTAAATTCGAATACTAAATTTAGCTCAATCAAAAATCATTTGATTGAGCTTTTTTGTAACCTTATCCTACACAAGATGAAGACTCTTTTTTTTCCATATCGGCTTTATATAATTCTCTTAACCGCTTGTTTTGTAATCGCTTGTGAAACAAAAAAAGAAGAGACAGAAATAGGATTAGAGAAAAAAACCAATATTATTTTCATCTTGGCAGATGACTTAGGATATGGGGATTTAGGCTTTTTAGGCCAACAATATATTGAAACTCCCAACATAGATAGATTGGCGAGAGAAGGGATGTTCTTTTCCAATTTCTATTCG
>NZ_JAHEBC010000212.1 GCF_024642405.1 Algoriphagus sp.
TTGGATTGGTATTCTTCTAAAGTGAAGAATTCGCCATTCGTATTTTTTAGCAAAGCGAAGTCTTTTCCTTTTTCGTAAAATTTCTCCTCAGAGATCATCCCGTATTTCACGAATAATCCGATGTCATCCCACTTCTCTTCGTAGGCTTTTCTATCTTTTTTGTAAAGCTCCGCAAGCTTATCAGCAACTTTCTTGGTGATGTATGAATTGATTTTCTTCACATTTCCATCCGCCTGCAAGAAGCTTCTCGATACGTTTAGGGGAATATCCGGAGAATCAATCACTCCATGAAGTAACATCAAGAATTCTGGAACAATGTCTTTTACCTCATCCGTAATGAAGACTTGGCGACTATATAACTTGATCTTATTTCTCTGAAGTTCGAATTCGTTTTTCACTTTTGGGAAATATAAAACTCCCGTCAAATTGAATGGATAATCCACATTTAAGTGAATCCAGAAAAGTGGATCTTCTGACATTGGGTAAAGCTCCTTGTAGAACTTCAAATAATCCTCATCTGTTAAATCACTTGGAGATTTAGTCCAGATTGGAGCCGTTGTGTTGATGATATTATCCACTTCCACAGACTTCCATTTCTTCTCGCCTTTGTCATCCAAGCCATCTTCTACAGATTCGGTCTTCGTACCAAATTTGATTGGAATAGGTAGGAACTTCGCGTATTTGTCCAGAATTCCCTGAAGCTTCCATTTGTCTAAAAATTCTTCAGAGTCTTTATTGATATGAAGTATAACATCCGTCCCGCGATCTTTTCTTTTTCCTTTCTTGATTTCAAATGAAGTAGTTCCGTCACAAGTCCACTTAGCAGCTTCAGCTCCTTCTTGGTAGGAAAGGGTATTGATTTCTACTTTGTCAGCAACCATGAAAGCTGAATAGAAGCCCAAACCAAATTTACCGATGATCTCATTGGCATCTTTGGCATCCTTAAACTTCTCTACAAATTCCTCTGCTCCAGAAAAGGCTACTTGGTTGATGTACTTTTTGATTTCCTCTGCAGTCATCCCAAGCCCCTTATCAGAGATCGTGATGGTTTTCTTTTTTTCGTCAAAACTTACTTCCACAGTAATGTCACCAAGTTCGCCGGTATACTGACCTAATGTCGCTAGTCTTTTGATTTTTTGGGTTGCATCGACTGCATTCGATACCAGTTCTCTAAGAAAAATCTCATTGTCAGAATAGAGAAACTTCTTGATTATTGGGAAAATGTTCTCGGTATGAATCGAGATGGTGCCTTTTTCCTGCATGGCTATAAATTAGTTTAGTTAAACACAATGTTTGTCGGGCAGAGAATTGCAACTGTTGTTCCATTTGAAAAAAAGTGACAAGATGACAGAAACAGGAGTTTTGATCTGATCGAACGGAATAATGTAGAATGAAAAAAGCTTGGCAAAATGCCAAGCTCATTCTCTTATCAAGTTTTATAATTAAATCGCTTTTCCAAAGTTTACAACTTCTCAAAAACTCTTCTAAAGCTTGTAGCCTCAGCGATTCTTCCATGAAGTTCAGAAATAGGTACTCTTTCCTGCTCTGTTGTATCACGATGACGGATAGTAACTGTATTATCCTCTAACGTCTGATGATCTACCGCAATACAAAATGGAGTTCCGATCAAATCCTGTCTTGTATAACGCTTTCCGATGGAAGCTGCATCTTCATAAATAATATTGAAATCATATTTCAACAACTCCACAATCTCTTTTCCCTTTTCTGGTAATCCATCTTTCTTGGTAATTGGAAGAATAGCCGCTTTCACAGGAGCGATTGCAGGATGGAACTTCAAATAAGTTCTGCTTTTCTCTTCGGTATTTTCTTCAGTAAAAGCATTGCAAAGTGTCAACAAGAACAAACGATCTGCACCGATAGAAGTCTCGATGACATAAGGAATGTAATTTTGGTTTACTTCCGGATCAAAGTATTGCTGTTTCTTTTTAGAAAACTCCTGATGGGATTTCAGATCAAAATCAGTCCTGGAGTGAATTCCTTCGACTTCTTTAAAACCAAAAGGGAAATCATATTCAATATCCATGGCAGCATTGGCATAGTGAGCCAATTTCTCATGGTCATGTTTTCTAAGTTTCTCCACTGGAGTTCCCAGAGCCAAATGCCAGTTCATACGGGTTTCAGCCCATACTTTATACCATTCCAATTCGGTACCAGGACGAACGAAGAATTGCATCTCCATCTGTTCGAATTCCCGCATTCGGAAAATAAACTGACGGGCAACAATCTCATTTCTGAAGGCTTTACCGATCTGGGCAATCCCGAAAGGAACCTTCATTCTGGCAGTTTTCTGCACATTTAGAAAGTTGACGAAAATACCCTGAGCTGTTTCTGGTCTTAAATAAATCGTAGAGGCATCTTCCGCCACAGAACCTACTTGCGTAGAAAACATCAAGTTGAACTGACGAACATCGGTCCAGTTGGAAGTACCAGAAATTGGGCATTTGATGCCTTCGTTGATAATTAAGTCACGTACACCTGCAAGATCTTCTGCCTCCAGCATTCTTGCCAAAGCACCTGTTAAAGAGTTTGCTTTTTCAACATCACCAGATCTTTCGAACACCGCAGCATGCTCTTCTACCAACACATCTGCTCGATATCTTTTCTTGGAGTCTTTGTTATCGATCATTGGATCGTTGAAACTATCCACGTGACCAGAAGCTTTCCAAGTGGTAGGATGCATAAAAATCGCTGCATCTATGCCCACAATATTATCCTGAACTCTGGTCATGGTCTCCCACCAAAGACGCTTCAGGTTATTTTTTAGTTCGACACCATAAGCACCATAATCATAGACAGCCTGAAGGCCATCGTAAATCTCAGAACTTGGGTAAACAAAACCATACTCTTTGGCATGGGAAATTATATCTTTTAATTGGGCGTTTTCCGCCGGAGTTGCTGTTTTTGCCATGGCGGCAAAATTAAAGAAACAAATTGATATCTGAGGAGCATAAAAAGTCTTAAATCACTTCAATCCTATGAATATCTATTCCAAAAAAGAAAAAGGCCAAACTTTTATAAATAAAATGGCCTTCTCTTTGAGTTTACTTTATCACCTAAAGGTGTATTTAAATCCAAATCCTGCCCTAAAGTAATCCCCATTATCGTCTGCTATAATCGGTGCTGCTTCAAGGATCAGCCCCAGATTTTTACTATTAAAAGGAGTAACAAGAAGTCCGAAAGGAATAGAGATGTAAATATCATCATCCTCATTATCCCTGTCATTTCTTTCGTCGTCTAGGCCTAATCCAAGTCCTGCAAAGAAACTCACGTCCTCTCTTTTTACGATGTTATAAGCTCCCATTAACTCGAAGCCTACATCTCTTCCAGTTCCGATTCTACCTTCCCCAAAGACTTGCTTATTTGGGTCGGTACCTACCGTAACAAAAGTCTCGGAGCTTTGAAGATTAATACCTGCACTGATTTGCGAGTGCGCCAATGAGATAAATGCGAAAATTGAAAATGAAAGAAGAATTAGTTTTTTCATGGTGATTAGAATTATTTCAGATTTCTTATCCCAAGAAAGAGCCAAACTTAAATTATTACCATTTTCCTTCTGTTTGGGAAATGGTTCTTTTTTCTTTTGAACTTAAAAAAGAAGCTTCTATCATTTTTAAAACGCTGATAGTTTGTGGGATAGTGACTTTCAATGGACTCCCATTTAAGATCGCATTTGCTACATTAGAATACAAAATCCGATAATCTCCAGGAATGGATGGATAGGAGAATGTTTCTGAACTGAGGAAAACTTTTCCCCAATTCTCCTCAGGTTCCACACCCCAGGTTTCACCTTCAGGCAAAATACCCTCTTTGAAAGCTTGTTCTTGAACATCCATTCCAAATTTCTGGTAAGATCCATTTTGCCCCAGCAACAGATATTTTGGGGTGGGAGCATTCACCAAGGTGCCAGCAGTAACTCTCGCTTTAAATCCTGTATAATGAAGGACAATATCAAAATGATCGTCTGCCATGGCTCCTTTTCTTTGCTTTTGAATATCCGCTTGAATGCTATCCGGATTACCGAAAATCATCACTACTTGGTCTAATAAATGCGAGCCCAAATCATAAGTAACCCCATTTCCAGGCCCAGCTTCCTCTCTCCAATTCCCTGAGAGCTCTGGTCTAAACCGATCAAAATGAGATTCTAGATAGACTAAATCTCCTAAAATATTTTCTTCTATAAGTTTCTGAATGGTCATGATATCTCCATCGAACCTTCGATTCTGAAACACGGAGCAGATTTTACCTGATTTTTCAGCTAATGCTTGAAGTTCCTCTGCTTCGTGGGAAAAAATAGTGATTGGTTTGTCTACCACCACATGCTTTCCAGCTTCCAAGCATTGCTTTGCCATAGAAAAGTGAAATGTATTGGGGGTGGTGATCACCACCAAATCCACATCTCCATGCTCCAAAAGTTCTTCCAAGCTTCGGTAAATCGTAACGGATGGATATTTATTCTGACTTTTGTTTGTTTTTCGCTCCACCACAGCCACTAAATCAAGATCTTGACAAACGGTTATTAAAGGGGCGTGCATTTTTTCAGCAACCGAGCCGAAGCCAACAATTGCTGTTCTGATTGGAGTGTTCATGGTCTTATAAGTGCATATCCTGGACTTTATTCACTAATTCAATCCGTGAATTTACCTGGAGTTTTGCATGAATATTTTTTCTATGAGTTTCTATCGTCTGAACACTGAGATTCAGGTCATCAGCAATTTCTTTGTTTTGCCTACCTTCTTTGATCAATTTAATAATCTGAACTTCCCTTCTGGACAATTTGAATTTCGCTCTAAACGCGTCATAGAATGAGCTCTGGTTTGCCTGCTGTATCACCCGCTGAAAATTAGCCAGGTGCCTTCCTTCAAAAACCTCATGAATTGTATAAACTAGTTCATCTGGATCCGCATCTTTCAGGATGAAAGCATCTGCCCCATCCTGCATGCAAGTCTTATAAATTTTCTCTTCATCATACATAGAAAGAACAACTACTTTGATTTGAGGGAAATTAGATTTTGCATATTTCAACACTCCGAAACCATCAAGTACAGGCATATTGAGATCGGTCAGGATTACATCCGGAAGATCACGTTCGATTGCGTCAATTAACTCTTGACCGTTTGGATAAAGTCCAGTAATAATCAAATCGTCATACTCTTCCAATAAACCTTCCAATCCTTTAGCGAAAAGTTTATGGTCATCAGCTAAAGCTATTCTGATCATTTTTGGGTGGGTGAATGAACTGATCTCTAAATTATTATGATATTAAAGTAAGTCTTGGTTTTTAATTAGGCAACAATAAATGGATAAGTGTACCATTTCCTACACTAGAGGTGATTGAGAAATTACCACCGATTGTTTCCATTCTCTTTTTCAAATTAAACATGCCACTTCCATTTGATTCAATTGAGGTATCAAATCCTTTTCCGTTATCTTGAATTTCAATAACTTTTTGATTTTCACTACTTTTGATTTTTATGGCAATCAAATCTGGAGAAGCATGTTTCATGGCATTATTTAGTATTTCTTGAATGACACGTATTAGAACCAGCTTCTGATCTTTTGGAAAATCTCCAAGTTCCAACTCAGATTCTAAACTTGTTTTACAATAGCCAGTCGATTCGATTTTTGCAAGTTGCTCCTCGATAAATTCCACAATCGTGAGAGATTCAACCCAATCCAAATTTAAATTTTTGGAAAGAGCACGAACCTCTGTAATAACCTGATTAATTGTTTCCCTTCCTTCAGATTGCTTTTCAGGTTTGGAAGAACCTAAGTACAGCTTAGCTAAGGAAAGTAATTGACCAATGTTATCGTGCAACTCCCTACCAACATAGGTCAGGGTTTCCTGTTGAATTTCATTTTCAATATTCAACAAGGTCTTTTCATGTTCGGATTTGATTTGATCCATTTTTTGGCGGTTTTGTGCCTGCCGCTGTCTGTGGATAAAAACCATAGAAATAACGAAAGTGGACATTAATCCACCCAGAAATATGGTTGCGAATATGATGACGTAAATCTGATCTTCAGTTGGATTCATAAAATGGTTCTTGTTCGAATAGCCGAGGTAATAAAGGTGATGCAATAATCAATACGAGTACCGCACTATTGAAAATCCCCATTACTACATCAATATAAGAAATACCCATTCCAAGTTGAGGATTAACCTCAAAAAGGTATAGGAGAGCAACAGAGTTAATATAAGTCAATGAATACGTAAATAGAAGAAAAGTCATTTGCCAGAATGAAACAAGCTTGAATGGATTAGCATCTAGATATCTATTATTGCTGATCAAACCGACAAAATATAGACCACTACCTAACAATATCATATTTGCCCCCATGGCAAAAATAATAGGTTGATTTAAGTAGAGGGGCTCAATTTCTGTCAATTGAAGTACCAAGGCAGCTAATATAAAAAAAGCGATCATCCAGTCGATGTATTTCTTTTTGGAGGGTTCTAGCCAAGATTTAATTAAAAAAAGGTAAAGAATGGTGGAGATTTGTTTATTGGTGATGTTATAAAGCCAAAGATTATATCTGGGATTTTCACTATTTCCTAAAAATTCATTTACAGCTTTCTTAAACTCAAAGTTATAATTTGTATAAGCCCCCATGTTTTCATAGATGAGGGTAAAAGACAAAATCAAAAAAGGGAGCCAATAAAAACTATTGGCCCTCAATACTTTAGGCAATCGAAAA
>NZ_JAHEBC010000213.1 GCF_024642405.1 Algoriphagus sp.
AGAGCGATTGGAATGAATACTCAGAAAGCCAGTTAATCAGAAAATTATTTTCGATGAATAAAGCGATCAATACTTTTAAACCTAATATCTAACTATTTCCAAAACCAGTTTTATGGTAAAATTTAGACAGGGGGATTGATTGCTCTATTTTCTTAAGTAACAAATCTCTTTCCAAGGAAATTTTTATTTTCACCTCTTCAATTTCTTTAGCTTCATTTGGCTCTATTTCATTTGAAATCAATGCCTTATCAAATTTATTTATTGCAATATCGAAATCATGCCAATCCCCTAGTAGATCAGTCAATTCAAGTTCTTCAGAATCAATATTTTCTTCATTTTCCAACGAGATACTGGCTAGAGAATACATTAAAGTTTTGAGCAGTTTTCGAAGCTTATGGAGTTCTTCTGTATTTAAGGAATTCTTACTTATTAGACTTTCAATCACATTCTTCTTTTTTTCAATAAAAGCTTCCGCCTTTTTCTTTCCGACTTGATCCACAAAGGGAATTAATACATCCATCTTATGAGCAATCTTTCTATCTAATTCTTTTCCCAGTAATTCAAAAAAAGAGTTCTTCTCTTTTGAAAGATCATTATTTATTCTCTTTCGATAATCGAAAAGTGAATTGGTGGAAAAATACTGATCTAGAATATCCTCTTCCAGTTGAAGTTCTCTTACTTTTCCAGCTTGCTTAAAGACTTCCTTAAAAGGGCGAAATGTTTCTTTTCTTTTGAAGTCTTTTGTACAGAAATTAATAAGATTGAAAATGGCGTTGAGCTTTTTTATTTCAACTCGCAACTTATGAAAAGTGCTTTTAGAGAATTCACCTCTCGGGGTTTTTAAGAGCTCATCTATGGTGTCTAAATTAGATTTTAAGTTCTTTTTAAGCGTTTTCATCTTCTTTGAGAAACTTCATAATAGCAGAATTTTGACCTTTTTTGCCATCTTCACAAGTCAAGGGAAATGGGGTATTAAAGCTTTGCTGCGTCAGATTTTCTTGTTGCTTTAATTCAAAATTATTTTAATCGCTGATTATTTTCAACTAGGACTGATTTCAAACTTTCATAAGAAAGATCTTGGACGTTTGTAGCATTATCGATTGACAAGGATGCAGCAATAGCCGCTGATTGTCCCAATACCATAAAAACAGGCTCCATTCGGATTGAACCGAAAGCAATATGGGAGGCACTGAGGCAAACAGGTACTAATAAATTGGTAGCCTCTTCCTTTTTCGGTACAATAGACTTATAACTTATCGGAAAAGGACCATCGACATGAGCCTCCACATTTCCTTCATTTTGGACAAAGCCATTATGATCGACATACCTTTGGATATGATGAGAGTCCATTCCATAGGCGGCTAAACCAACTGCATCTTCTACGACTTCTATCCCCTCACAATGACGTTGGGTCATCACAAAATCACTTACCATTCTCCTTGCTTCCCGAATATAAAGTTGATTTTGCCATCCATCTTCTCTCTCAAATTCATCCTTGGAGGTTCCATATTTTGAATAAACATTTCTAATGTGTTCAGGAATTCGAGGGTGATTGGCAAGCGACCACATTAATCCTTGCTGATACGTTCGATGTGCTTCAACTATCTTTTCTCTTTCTTCATAGCTAGCCTCCGGGTAATCGTAATTTTGCCCTATAAAATCTGTTGAAAAGCCCAACCTATTATTTGTATCAGTTTTACGATTAGGCATCGATGAATTGATCCAAGGCAACTGTGTTTCTCCTGCCTCATAATTTCTAAAAAGCAATTCATAATTTATCTCCTGATATCCCTCAGGCTTTTCGAAAGGAATCCGGTTGTCAGGGTGATCTGTAAGACACATCCGAAAACAATACGCCTGAACTTTATTATCCCCCGTACCATCTATCCCAGGTCCCCCTTCAATAATGTATGGTAACAATCCGCTGGACGGATTCCCTTTTTCGATATAAGGATCTACCCCTGGCACAAAATTATGGTTTTTGGCATTGGCGGAAGGTTTATTTTTGAGGCTTATGCTATAATAATTTGCTTGCACCCCATTTAATGATTCCTTGTATCTTTCATTACTTTCTCTACCAACAGTATAGCTTACTCCTGCAAGTGCCATAAGATCTCCCTCATAGGTGGCATCCATAAACATCTTTCCTTCATAAGTTTTTCCGCTTTCCATGGTTATGGAATGAATTTTTCCATCTGATTTTTGTATTCCTCCTTCAGATCTTAAAAGCCGTTCTCCAAATACAATGTCCACTTCCTCTACTTCTAGCATTTGATGATATACTTTTAAAGCTGCCGAAGGTTCAAATGTCCACATAGCATCTTCTCCTTCTTTCGTTCTGGTTTGTCCTCCATCCACATACTCATCCCTTTTTTGCCAAATCCAATTTTCTGGCTGCTCATAATACAGCTTGATCTGTTGATAAAACTCTCTTGCGATACCCCCTATGGCCTGTTTGTTTCCGATATCCGTTTGTCCTAGGCCCCCTGTTGTCAATCCCCCTAACCTATTGGAAGGTTCAATCAACATCACAGATTTATTCATTCTGGAGGCTTGAATTGCTGCAGAAACACCCGCTGAAGTCCCACCATATATCACAATGTCATAGGACTGGCAAAAAGCTTTAGGTGAAAAAACACCAAGGAGTAAAATACCTATGACTAAAATCGTCTTTTTCATTCTGTTTTAATTATTCAATATTTAAAGTAAGCCAATCCGAATAGAAATAAGCCTGGATTAGGTTAGTTGCAGGTTTTGGGATTCAATTAGTAATATCTAAAATAACTGGTTGAAAGCCAACAAAGACCTGAGCAGGTAAGGGACCGATTAGCTATGATTGGAATTGGGGATTAGGGAATGGGAATTAAGTAATCAGTACTCAGTTATACAGTGATCAGTAAAACTAGTTGACAGGAATTTTACTCTGGAAAATTAAACCGGAACCTAACCGGGACGATTTTTTTGGCAGGGAGAAGCTTTGGGATTAAGAATAAGGATTAAGAAAAATTGATTAGAGTTGAAGAGTTTTAAATTGAATACGAATCAACTCCCCCTTGGAGTGCAAATCTCCATTGGCGGGAAATCTTAATTAAAGGGGGTTAGGGGGATTGGGAGTGAGTGCTCAGTAAGTCAGTTTAACAGGAAATCAGGAAATCAAAACTCAACTATAAAAATTAATCCTGACCCCAGGGGGTCAAATATTTATAGCCCAGGGTGAAACTTTGGGTTTAAATAAAACGACAATATAGCGCTCCTGCGAAGGATCGTTTTTTGGAAGAAAATAGAAATTGCAGGAGGTGGAATTGGAACGGTTTTTTTGCAGAAAAGAAATAAGGAATTAGGGATTAATTGATCAGTAAATCAGTCAATTACTAGCATCGGAAATGAATCCCCCCTCCTTCTGCCTAAATTATTATTTGGGAATCAACGCCTTGAGATCGTCGAGGGTATTGGCATCTTCAATTGTCTTGTCTTTTCTCCATCTCAAAATCCTGGGGAATCTAACTGCTACTCCGCTTTTGTGCCGGTTTGAAAAAGCAATCCCCTCAAATGCCAACTCAAAAACTAGAGTTGGCTCAACACTTCTTACTGGACCAAATCGTTCCAAGGTTGTCTTTTTGATGATCGCATCAACCTGCGAAAACTCCTTATCCGTCAAACCTGAATAGGCTTTGGCAAAAGTGACCAATTCCAAATCTCCTTCTTCATTTGGTGCCCAAAGACCAAAGGTATAATCCGTAAACAAATTGGTTCTCCTTCCATGTCCCCGCATCGCATATGTCAAAACAGCATCAATTGTCAATGGATCGGTTTTCCATTTCCACCAATCCCCCTTTTTCCTACCCACACGATATGGAGAATCATTTCGCTTCATCATCAAACCTTCACTCCTCTTTTCTCTGGCCAATTCACGCTCTGAAGCTACATCCTCCCAAGAGTTAAAAGTCATTTGATGCGAAAGTTGCAAAACCGGATGATTCACTTCCAAAACCATTGGCTCCAATAATTCCCTCCTCTGTACATATTTCAGATTTCTGACATCCTTCCCCTCATATTCCAAAAGGTCATAGGCCCTGAAAATCACCGGTACTTTCTTCAAAATACTTTTACTCAAATTTTTCCTTCCAATCCGGGTCTGTAAGTCATTAAAAGTTCCAATTTGACCTTCCATAAAAGGAAGAATCTCTCCGTCTAAAACCGTCCCATCCGGAAGTGAATTGACCAAATCTGCAATCTCTGGATACTTATCCGTAACTAACTCATCTCCTCGCGTCCAAATAAAAAGTTCACCTTTCCGGAATATCACCTGTCCTCGAATCCCATCCCATTTATGTTCTACAGCCCACTCAGTTACATCACCAAGTTCATGCAGCTCATTTTCCAAAGCATAAGCCAGATAAAAAGGATACGGCTTGGACACATATGCTTGCTCATTCCTTCCAAAAATCAATTCATCAAAGCTGGTTGTGCTTGGACTCCAATCTCCCATCAATCGGTAAGCAAGTTCATCTTCGGGAACGTCGGTCACCTGAGATAACGCTTTAGTCATTAATTTTTGACTGATCCCAATCCTAAATCCTCCTGTCAGAAGCTTGGTAAAAACAAAGCGGGAATAATAATCCAGTTGCATCCATCGCTGCTGAACATAGCTTTTTTTTTCAGCTTCAGATTTAGCCTTAAGAATTATCAGTTCCTCCAGAATTCCCGCAAGTGATTTATCACTTATCATCACATCATTAGGAATAACCAGAGCAATTGATTCTGCCAAATCCCCAACGATATGGTAACTATCTTCAAAAAGCCAAAGAGGAATTTCTGCAAGTTCGGCAGCGTATTGACGAAGTAAAGTAGTATTTACAGGCCTGGGAGGTCTTCTATGGGATAAAATCGCAATGGTCCAGATTTTATCTTCATCTGATGCATTTCGAAAATAATCAGCCAATGCACCAACTTTCCGATTCGTTTTGGTCGTAGCATCCAGTTCCTCGATTAGTTTAGCAAATTTCCTCATGCAGTTTCTGTAGCTTCGGAACTATTCACCTCATCTTTTTCACCCTCATAATCCGTATTTTCAACGCTGGCATCATATCCTATTTCACGCAAGTATTTACTAAATATATCTGTGTAGCCATGCGTACAAATCACACGTTCTGCTTCACTCGCTTTAATGCTTTTCAGTAGACCTTGCCAATCGCAATGATCAGAAATCACAAAACCTTTGTCTGTACCTCTCCTTGCCCTAGCTCCTCTAAAAGCCATCCAACCGCTACAAGTTCCCGTTTCGTAAGGCACAAACTTTCTCATCCAGGGAGAGCCATGAGCACTTGGAGGCGCCACGACCATGCTTCCCTGAATTTCCTTCCCTTTCGTTTCCTTTGTAATCAAGTTAGTCTTTGGAAGTTGCAATTGAGGTCGAAGTACCTCTGTCATTTTTTCAATAGCTCCGTGCGTATATATTTCCCCAATCGAAGGATCTAAATACTTTAAGATTCTTTGCGCTTTCCCCAAGCTATAACCAAAAAGCACTGATGTCTTACCTTCCTCCTTATTGCTTTGCCACCAATTATTTATCTCATCGAAAACCTGATTTTGGGGTTTCCACTTAAATGCTGGAAGACCAAAAGTACACTCGGTAATCATTGTATGACATTTGATTGGGGAATAAGGAGCAGAAATCCCATCATCCTCATCCTTGTAATCTCCGGTGAAAACCCAGACTTGTCCTTTATACTCCACCCGAACTTGGGCTGAACCTATGATATGCCCTGCTGGATGAAGACTGAAAGTAACTCCATTGATCTGAAAGGGTTCGCCCCATTCCACTCCCTGTACATTAATATCTCCCAGCCTGTGTTTTAGAATTGGGATGTTAGAATGATGTGTCAGGTAATTTTTATGCCCATACCTCGCGTGATCCGAATGCCCATGAGTGATGATTGCTTGTTTCACCGGCTTCCAAGGATCAAGATAAACCTGAGCTTTCGGGCAATAAATACCTTTCGAGTTAAAAATGAGAAGGTCAGATTGTTTCATGAATGAATTAATATCAAAAACTTCTTTTGAATGGACCTAATGATTGATCCAAACTGAAATTTAATTTATCTATCTAACTTAGAGAGTTTAGAATTGGTTTTTAATGAAAGAGGGAAAAGGGATTGGGGATTCGGAGATTCGGAGATTTGTTTCGTACCTACGGCACTTAAGCCCATACTTGTAAACGATAATACCGAACTATCGTGCCGCTGGCACTTAGTTGCGGATTTCTGAAAACAGAAAGGTTTGGAAATACTAAACAGGCTTAAAAAGAATTCTAAAAGAAATGAATTTAGATCGGACTAAAATCCCTTTTGGAGAAGAATACAGCGCCGTAGGTGCGGAAGATAATTTAGCCAGGTATGAAATCCTGAGGAACGAAGGATGAAGTGCCTGGCTTAAAAAAATAGGCCATTTCTCCTGCCCTAGATATGTTTATGGAAAGCAATAGAAATTGCAGGAGGTGGAAATGAAAAGGATTTTTGAAGAATAGCAATTAGTGATCCCGATAGTTTTCGGGAGGGAATAGGTATTAGAGTTGGAGAAGATATAATTGAAAACGGATCAACTCACCCTTGGAGTAGAATCCATGATTAGTATAGAATCTTTGTTAAAGGGGGTAAGGGGGATTGGGAGTGAGTGATCAGTAAGTCAGTTAAATAGTAAATC
>NZ_JAHEBC010000025.1 GCF_024642405.1 Algoriphagus sp.
CCTAAGTAGTCAATTGCTGCTTGCTGTGACCTATCTGTTAACTCAGGATCATTTTTAAGAAACGGATATCCTTTACGGATTTCAAAATCCAACTCTCCACCCATTCCCTCTACTATTCCATAAGCAATCTGAAGCATCTTCTCATGGGCCTTTGCTCTCCAATCCTCATCTAAAGTCCTAAAAGTTCCTTGAATTTTAACTTCATTAGGAATGACATTAGTTGCGCCTAAAGCCTCCAAACGTCCAAATGAGAGTACTGTTGGGATTTTTGGACTTGCTGCACGGCTGACAACTTGTTGCAAAGCAACAATCATATGAGAAGCAATCAAAACAGGATCTATTAAGGTTTCAGGCATTGCTCCATGGCCTCCTTTGCCTTTTACAGTAATATACAATTCATCTGCGCTGGCCATGTAGATTCCTTTTCGAAATCCTACTTTTCCAGCATCTATAAATGGCATAACATGCTGGCCAATAATTCCTGCGGGACGTGGGTTTTCAAGCACTTTATCCTTAATCATTAAAGAGGCCCCTCCAGGAACAACTTCTTCGCCAGGTTGAAAAATTAATTTGATGGTTCCTTCAAAATCATCTTTTAATTCATTAAGAATCTTAGCAGCTCCCAATAAAGATGCTGTATGAGCATCATGCCCGCAAGCATGCATTACTCCTTCATTCGTAGATTTGTAAGGAACCTCATTTGCTTCTATAATAGGAAGGGCATCCATATCAGCTCGAAGAGCTACTACTTTTTTGCTTGGGTTTTTTCCTTCGATCAAGGCAGACCATCCAGTGGTGGCTTTTTTATCAATCTTGGTTATCCCGATTGATTTTAGCTTCTCTTCAACAAAAGCAGAAGTCTTGAATTCAACATAAGAAAGTTCTGGATTGGCATGAAGATGTCTTCGATTGGCAATGACTTCATCTTTGTAGGCCTTAGCCAGTAACTTAATTTTGTCTTTCAGCATTAGAATCTAATATTTCAGGGGCTTCATATTCTTTTCTCTGAAATCTATCCTGAATAATTCTTGCAGTTGGAAACTGGGATTTGATCAGTGAAAAGCTTTTTTGTGCCTCAATTTTATAATTAAACTTACCCACTTTCACAAGATAGCGGGGCTCTTGATATTGCATTTCAGGTTTGATTTCCGGAAAGTTTTCAGTCAATTCCTCTTGGGTCTCAAATGCTTTTGTTCTGTCAATACCTGAATAAACTAATACTGAATAACCATTGAAATATGGTTCTGATAAATTTTTATCATAAATCTGAGTAATCTTCTGATTCAATTCAGAATCGACAGTTTTTACGGAAGCAGTCTCTTTATTACTTTCTTGAGATGCCAGCTCTGCTTTATAGTCCGGGTAAACAGGCAAAGAGTTAGTTAGATTTTCTTGATAAGTAGCATAAGCAGCAGCACCTCCAGTTGTGGATTTACTAGAATTACATCCTACAATAATTACAAATACGCCAAGAATCCAAACAAACTTCATATCCTTAATTTAGTCGATTACAATACATTTACCCTCCTGAATATCCTGCTCTACACTTTTATATTTTACATCTGATTTTGTTGTTCCATTAGTATATTGAACAGTAACTTTATCATTTCTGCCGTAAACTTTTTCAGATTTTCTAGGTGCCACCACTTGTGGTGCAGGTCTCCCTGCGCTTGCAGCAGCTGCCGCTGCTCTGTTTGCTCCTGGATTAAGAGAACTTGAAACTTCTGCTTTACTTGCTTGGCCCTGAGGCTCTGCTGCTCTATTTGGCTGCGCTGCATGAACCTGACTTGGATCTTGCTTTGGCAAATCTGCTCTAGAAATAAATGAGATCATATCCTCATTTAATTTTCCAATAAAACGCTTAAACATTTCAAATGCCTCAAACTTATAAATCAAAAGCGGATCTTTCTGCTCATAAACGGCATTTTGCACAGACTGCTTCAAATCATCCATATCGCGGAGATGTTCTTTCCAGTTTTGATCGATGATTGCAAGGGTAACATTCTTTTCGATGGATCTAATTAACTCTCTTCCTTCACTATTGATCATTCCCTCGAGATTTACCACCACGCCAATTTGTTTGATGCCATCAGAAATCGGAACCATAATATCTTTTACGGTAGCACCTCTTTCTTCCTGAACTTTTTTAAAGATAGGAAGAGCAGTGTTCATAATTAATTCATTCTTTTTCTGATAATTATCAAAGGCTGCTTCATATAATTCCTGAGTTAAAGTCGCCGAGTCTTTGGACTTCAAGTCAGCCTCAGAAATTTGATAATCCAATCCAAGAGAAGTAAACACATTCAATCTTAAATCTTCTGGTTCACCCGTAGATTTCCCCATTTCAATGTTGCTTTCACAGACATCGAACATGATATTCAATATATCTAACTCTAGCCGATCTCCTTTTAGTGCATTTCTTCTTCTCTTGTAAACTACCTCGCGTTGTGAGTTCATTACATCATCATACTCCAAAAGTCTCTTTCTTGTACCAAAGTTATTTTCCTCCACTTTAGTCTGAGCTCTTTCGATAGATTTTGTGATCATGCTATGCTGAATCACTTCTCCTTCTTCCAATCCCATTCTATCCATCAACTTTGCGATTCTTTCTGAACCAAAAAGTCTCATTAAACTGTCTTCTAAAGACACAAAGAACTGTGAAGAGCCTACATCACCCTGACGTCCGGCTCGACCTCTCAACTGTCTATCGACACGTCTTGATTCATGTCTCTCAGTACCAATAATAGCAAGACCTCCAGCATTTTTGGATTCGGGAGAAAGTTTGATATCAGTACCTCGCCCAGCCATGTTGGTTGCAATTGTTACTGTTCCGGATTGTCCGGCCGCAGCAACGACATCCGCCTCTTTGGCATGTTGCTTTGCATTCAAGACCTGATGAGGTATTTTCTTTAATGTAAGCATTCTACTTAATACCTCAGAAATCTCAACTGAAGTGGTACCCACAAGTACTGGTCTGCCTGCTGCAACTAGCTCGTTTATTTCATCTACAACCGCATTGAACTTTTCACGAACCGTTTTATAAACCTTATCTTCTCTATCAGCCCTTTGAATCACCCGGTTGGTTGGAATAACAACCACGTCAAGTTTATATATTTCCCAGAATTCACCTGCTTCAGTCTCAGCTGTACCAGTCATACCGGCAAGCTTATGGTACATTCTGAAATAATTTTGAAGCGTAATAGTGGCATAGGTTTGAGTAGCGTCCTCCACTTTTACGTTTTCTTTTGCTTCAATCGCTTGGTGCAAACCGTCAGAATACCTTCTTCCTTCCATCACACGGCCAGTTTGCTCATCGACGATTTTTACTTTTCCATCGACAATAATGTATTCTGTATCACGCTCAAACATACAGTAGGCTTTCAACAGCTGATTTACAGTATGAATCCGTTGAGCCTTTACACCATAATCTTTAATAACTTCTTCCTTACGGATTAGCTTTTCTTTATCATCAAGACCTTCCTCTTTTTCTAAGTCTGCTATGACAACACCAATATCTGGTAAAACGAAAAATTCTACGTTTTCATTTTTTGTTGTCATTGTTTCGATTCCCCTATCTGTTAAATCAACAACATTTGTTTTTTCATCAATGGTAAACAAAAGTGGTTCATCTGCCTCGGGCATGTTTCGTTTATTATCCTGCAGATAGAAGTTTTCTGTTTTTTGTAGAATAACTCTGATTCCAGGTTCGGAAAGGTATTTGATCAATGGCTTGTATTTAGGAATTCCTCTAAATGCTCTGAATAGAGCCAAACCGCCCTCTTTTTCATTTCCTTCTGCAATGAGTTTTTTTGCACTGGTCAAAAATCCCTGGACCAATTTTCTTTGCTCATCCACTAAAGCGGAAACACGAGGTTTCATATCATCAAACTCATGAACATCCCCTTTTGGCACTGGACCAGAAATAATCAATGGTGTTCGGGCATCATCAATTAAAACAGAATCAACCTCATCCACCATTGCAAAATGATGTTTGCCCTGGACCAAATCACTACCGTCTCTTGCCATATTATCACGGAGGTAGTCAAATCCAAATTCATTGTTAGTACCATAAACAATATCACACGCATAGGCTTTTTTCCTACCGGCAGAATTTGGTTGATACTTATCAATGCAGTCCACTGTTAATCCATGGAATTCAAAAAGTGGCGCGTTCCATTCGGAGTCACGCTTGGCCAAATAATCGTTTACAGTTACAATATGTACTCCTCTTCCGGCAAGTGCATTTAAGTAGGCGGGGAGCGTAGAAACAAGTGTCTTACCTTCACCAGTGGCCATCTCGGCAATTTTACCGTTATGTAAAACCATTCCTCCGATTAGTTGCACATCATAGTGGACCATATCCCAAACAACTTCAGTTCCCGCTGCTAGCCAGCTATTATGCCAGATTGCATCGTCTCCATCGATTTCCACATTCTTCTTTTTAGCAGAAATTTCTCTGTCAAAAAGTGAAGCTTTCACCTTCAATTGTTTATTCTCTTTAAACCTTCTTGCTGTTTCTTTAACAACTGCAAAAGCCATAGGTAAAACATCAGATAAAATCTCTTCTAAAGATTCATCGCGCTGCTTTTCTAATTTGTCAATTTCATTGAAGAGTTGATCCTTGTCATGAATAGCATTGGCAGGTAGTTTATTGATCTTTGTTCTGATCTCTTCAATACTATCATCAATCGTTTTTAGTCGATCATCTATTTTACTTTTGATTTCCTGAGTTTTACCTCTAAGTTCCTCGTCCGTAATAGATGCAAAGCTTTCAAAGATCTTGTTGATCTCTACTACTTTGGGGGATAACTCTTTAATATCTCTATCGGACTTAGTACCGAATACTTTCGCGAGTCCTTTTGCAATTAATTCTAACATGTCGAATGAATGTGATTCTCAAATCGGGTCATAAAATTAAACCCTTTTTATTACAATTGATAATGATATCCGGTACCCACCAGATGATCGTTTTGTTCTAAATATTTATTTTACCACTAAAAACCTGCTGCGCAGGCCCTATAAGCCAAATATCGGTAAACCCTCCATATGCCTTAGAAGTAAATTTAACGGATAACTTACCTCCTAGGGTATTGATTTTTATTTCTGCAGCTTTTAAATCTTTTCCAAATACCAAAGCCGCTGCTGTCACGCCTGTTCCGCAGGAAAGTGTTTCATTTTCGACGCCCCTTTCATAGGTCCGAACAAAAATTTCATCAGCTGCAATCGGTTCAATAAAATTTACATTTGTTCCTGCTGGCAAATAGGAGTCGTTATATCGAATACTTTTACCTTCATCAAAAACCGGATAATTAGCCACATTTTCCACTAATCTAATATGATGCGGAGATCCTGTGTCCACGAAGAAATCGTCTGCTTTTTTTTCGATTCCTTCTACTTCTCCCATAAGCAAATGGACTAAACCTTTGTTGATAACAGCTTCATGTGGGCCATCTATGGCCAGAAAATTCGTTTTCTCACCAACAATCCCAATAAATGCCGAAAAAGCAACAGCACATCTTGCTCCATTTCCACACATACTTTGGGTTCCGTCCGCATTGAAATAAATCATCTCAAAATCGTAACCTTCGCGGTTCCTGATTAAAATAAGACCATCTGCTCCGATCCCAAATTTTCTGTCGCAAAGTTTAGAGACTAACTTTAGGTCTGAAGCATCAAATGACTCTGATCGATCATCGATCATAACAAAATCATTTCCTGTTCCCTGATATTTATAGAAGGTAATTTCCATTGGTCTTTTACAATAAGAAGCATTAGGTTCAAAAACTCCACCAAGTACAAAAGCGCTTGCAAACTTAAACAACTTGTCATATAATCAGACTTATTGTCTGATTCTCACTCTAAATAAAGACAGTTAACTGTATGAAATAGCCCGAAAACAAGAAACTTAATACAGCCTAAATTTTAACACTATAGAATCCATTCAGAAAAAGCCTTAGAATTTCGGTCTTTTTCATTTATTTCGAATATTAATTAAAATAAGCCATGCAAGATCCTAAGTCCCTTACTTCCGTTGCCCTATTTCACGAAACATTCAAGCATCCTGTTTTATCTGAACCCACAATTCCTTCAGAAGTGCGATGCAATCTGAGAGTTTCACTTTTGGCAGAAGAGTTGAAAGAACTAGAGGAAGCAATAGAAAACAAAGATATGGTTGAAATTGCAGATGCACTTTGTGACCTTCAGTATGTGCTTTCTGGAGCAATTTTGGAATTTGGACTCGGTGAAAAATTCAAATCCCTTTTTGATGAAGTTCAGCGCTCTAACATGAGTAAAGCTTGTGTAACTGAGGAAGAGGCGAAGGCAACTGTGGCACATTATGAGGCGAAAGGAACCCCTAGCTTCTATGAAAAAGAGGGAGATCTTTTCTTAGTATTCCGAGAAGGAGATCATAAAACTCTAAAATCAGTCAATTATTCTCCAGCAGATTTAAAGGGCATTTTAGATAAATAAGCTT
The DNA here is from genome assembly GCF_024642405.1 of Algoriphagus sp. Taxonomy (GTDB): domain Bacteria; phylum Bacteroidota; class Bacteroidia; order Cytophagales; family Cyclobacteriaceae; genus Algoriphagus. The sequence goes on from NZ_JAHEBC010000025.1 coordinate 6,476, forward strand.
AGGAAGTCCTCAGACTTTTGTCCTGGTGATTTTTCAATTCAATAATTCGAGCCGGCATATTAAAGCCGGCTTTCTCTAATGCCGTTAATACCTCAATAATGGCATTACTTTTTACCACAGCATCAGAAATTTCTCTTTCAAAAGTATCTACCCAAAAAGTTACTTGAATGTTTAAAGTACTTTCTGCCAAATCTACTACCCACACAGCAGGAGCCTTATTTTCATTCAGCACACCAGGAATTTTTTTGATGGTAGACTTGATCAAATCCACAGCCCCATGATAATCGGAACCATAATCCAAACCAACAATGAAATCATATCGAAGATACCCATCAATAGTAAAATTGATGAGGGGGTTTTTTAGAATCACTCCATTGGGAATAAAAACATCTTTCCCATCCCCTGTCTTGATTTGAGTGTCTCTGAGATTGAGTGTAAGCACCTGACCCCTCATACCACTGATATCAACAATATCTCCAACTCGGAAAGGCCGCTTGAATGCTAGAATAATACCGGCTAGAAAATTTTCTCCTATATCTTTTAAGGCAAAGCCTATAATAAAAGCTGAAATACCCGCTCCTGCTAATAATCCTGAAACAACTCCGGTTAGCCCTATAATTCGAAATACAACCAGTAAGCCTATCATGATGACAATGGCGCTGAAAATACCGGCCAAGAAATTAGCCAACAAATCATCATCCATTCTCCGGATAAGCCTCACTTTCAAAAATGCCTTAGACTTCCTGGCAAAGAAAAGGAATACCAAAAAAGTAAGGATAGAAATCCCCGAAATGATCAACACATGTTTAATCATTGGCCAGTCTACAGAAATAAAATCGAACTCTTCCATAAAATTTAAAAACTAAGTTAAAACTGGCCTATTTCTAATTCAAATTGAAAATAATTACGTTTTCCTTGAAAATATAAGGATTTAAAAAGGATTACCTAAGTCTTTCATCGCCACATAAACTGTTTTAAGTTGAGAATAATGCTCAATAGCGGTAAGACCATTCTCTCTTCCAATTCCTGATTGTTTATTACCTCCAAAAGGAATCTCTACAGGATTGATATTGTATGTATTTATCCAACACATTCCAGCTTGCAGGTCTGAAACAACTCGATGTGCTCTTCTCAGATCCCTTGTATAAACGCCAGCTGCGAGTCCAAAAGGAGTATCATTAGCCCGATTCAACACTTCTTCCTCATCAGTAAATTCCAGTACAGACATGACAGGTCCAAAAATTTCTTCTTTTACAATTTTATCTTGATCATCAGAACTTTTAAAAATAGTCGGTTCTATAAAAAAGCCTCCTTCGCAACCAGCTACATTCACTTGATTTCCTCCATAAATTAATTCAGCACCTTGCTCTTTTCCTAAATTGATATATCCCATTACTTTTTCAAAATGGTTCCTATTAATGAGAGCACCAATTTGCGTTTCTGGATCTGAAGGGTTCCCAACTTTTAGAACTTTGGTTTTTTCTATCAACTTTTTAAGAAATTTCTCCCGAATTGATTTGTGTACAAATACGCGTGTTCCGTTACTGCAAATCTCTCCTTGAGTATAAAAATTTCCCAATAATGCTCCATTTACAGCTTCATCCAAATCAGCATCCTCAAAAATGAGAATTGGGGATTTCCCTCCAAGTTCAAGTGTAACATGTTTTAATGTAGCCGCAGAAGCTGCCATCACTTTCTTACCTGTACCTACTTCACCCGTGATGGAGACTTTCGCAATATCAGGATGTGCGGTCATCATTTGTCCAACCTCGGCATCTCCCTGTATTACATTGAATACTCCATCCGGTAATCCAGCTTCTTTAAATACTTCGGCAAGTTTGAAAGCAGTAAGCGGAGTTAGTTCTGCCGGTTTAAAAATCATGACATTACCACATGCTAAAGCAGGGGCTGCTTTCCAGCAAGCAATCTGGATAGGGTAATTCCATGCTCCAATTCCAGCGCATATTCCCAAAGGTTCTCTTTTTGTATAAGCAAAATCATCCCCTAATTGAAAGTGTTCTCCATGTAAAGTAGGAGCGAGTCCAGCATAATACTCAAGGCAATCAGCTCCAGAAATTACGTCAACAGCTAAAGCTTCTCGGATTGGTTTCCCAGAATCCTGAGATTCCAGAATTGCCAATTCATCATTTTTTTCTCTCAATAATGCAGAAGCTTTATATAAAATCCTTCCCCTTTCTGTGGGAGACATTTGAGACCATACTTTAAAACCCTTTTTTGCAGAATCAATCGTTTTTTCAAAATCTTCTATTGAGGCACTTGTGACAATGTGAGTTACTTCTCCAGTTGCAGGATTATAGTTTTCAAACCGCTTTCCTGATCCTGTAACAGTCTTATTATCGATAAATAGTGGGATATTTTGCATAACAGAAAGAAATATTTGAGATCGACAAGTAAATAAAAAGGTTAAATGGAAATTCCATAAAGAGAGCAGAAATACCCTTGGAATTATAATGATTGATATTCAAAGTTAATTTTCCTCGTGGATAGACCCAAGATTGAAAGAAATACTTTCCCAACATTTAGGGATAGGACAATTATCTCTGCAGGTATAAAATACAAAAAGCCCCACATTTCTGTGAGGCTTATGTACCAGGAGCGGGAATCGAACCCGCACGACCGTGAGGTCACAAGATTTTAAGTCTTGCGTGTCTACCTATTCCACCATCCCGGCTTGATCTATATTCTAAAAATATAGACTTGCCTTGCGTGGATATCCCGCGATAGATATCGTGGGTCACCATCTCGGCTTCGCTTGGAATATCCAAGACTTTAACTTTAAACAAGAAAGCCCTTGAATCAAGGGCTTTTAGAGCGAGAGACGAGATTCGAACTCGCGACCCCGACCTTGGCAAGGTCGTGCTCTACCAGCTGAGCTACTCTCGCATATTTCAAAACTCAAACGTACTCTGAGTGTTTTGTGGATGCAAAGGTAAGATCGGAAAATAAAATTACAAGAATTATTCATTGAATTTTTACCTTTTTGTTTGTTCAAAATTAGATAAGCCTGATTTACAGGGCAATATCAAAGTCATAAGAAGCTAATATTTTAATCATTTCTCCTACATTCCTAGCCCCAAGCTTTCTCAAAATATTTTTTCTGTGTGTGGATACGGTATTAAAAGAAATATTTAATTCATTACTGATTTCTTTTGACTCCATACCATTCAAAATCAATTTGACGATTTCTTTCTCTTTTTTGGTCAAAGAAATTTCACGATCTACAGGTGAATTTTTACTTACAAAAATCCTAGTTCCATCATCTTTTAGATAAGAATAATTCCAATCATAATTTTTGGTCTTTGGTGGGGTCTGCAACTTTAGGATGATATGTAGATCCATCGCAAAATTTCCAGCTGAATCAATTAAATAAGGTTTTACCCTACCCATCATCCAGAAAACTTCTTGGGTAACCCGGTGAACCCATCGCGTAGTATATGAAAACTCAAAACGTTGCCTTTCTTCCAAAGTTAATTGATGAAAAGCATCAAAAACTATTTTTTGAAAACGAAATAATTCTTCTCTGTCATCCGGATGAATCATCGTAAAAGACGTCTCCATTCCCTTAGACCTAAACATTGAAGCAGGATAGCCAGATAATTCTTCTACGTTGCCAGTGAAAAAAGCTAAACTAAGATTCCTGTAATCAAAACAAGCAATCACCAACCCTTCTCTCATACCAATGGTTTGACTTAGAATTTCAAGTTCAGAAACCATTTTTTCTTCATCAGGAGATTCTTTAAACTCCTGATCTTTCCAAGCATGAAAAAATTTTGAATACTTATCCTGTTTTTTCAGGTCCTTTAAAAGCACCTTATCCATAAATCACTCTCTTTTCTGTTTAAAAAAGCTAATCCAATATACAAAATTTCTTAACTACTAGGCCTCTAATTTCTTCTTGATCTCATGCAATTTGAGCAAGGCTTCAATTGGGGAAATTGCATTAATATCAATTTGATCAATTAACTCCTTGGCTTCCTGAATCTTGGGATCAAGTTCAAATAGACTCAATTGGTAATTATTTTTGGGAATAGATTTTAAATTTTCTTTTTTCTCACTGACTGCTTTGTCCTTCTCCAAATGACCCATGATCTCAGAAGCCCTTAGCACAACCGGGTTTGGCATTCCCGCCATTTGAGCGACATGGATACCAAAACTGTGTTCACTCCCTCCTTTTTCTAGTTTTCTCATGAATATTACCTTATTGCCCACTTCTTTAACAGATACATTAAAGTTCTTAATCCTTGGAAAATCTTCTGTCAATTGATTTAATTCATGATAATGAGTTGCAAAGAGCGTTTTTGCTTTGAATTGGGGATGATTATGCAAGTATTCAACGATAGACCAAGCAATTGAAATTCCATCATAAGTAGAGGTTCCTCTCCCAATCTCATCCATTAGAACCAAACTCCTATTGGATAGATTATTTAAAATACTTGCCGTCTCAGTCATTTCAACCATAAAAGTGGATTCTCCTTTGGAGAGGTTATCTGAAGCTCCCACCCGTGTGAAAACCTTATCAATAATTCCTACTCTCGCGAAAGAAGCCGGCACAAAACTCCCCATTTGAGCCATTAACACGATCAATGCAGTTTGTCTCAACAAAGCTGATTTACCAGCCATATTTGGTCCGGTAATGATTATTATCTGCTGGCTATCATGATCCAAATAAATATCATTTGGCACATAATTCTCCCCAAGCGGCAGCTGTTTCTCAATTACTGGATGCCGTCCGTCCTTAAACTCCAATGTTTCGGTTTCTGATATTTTAGGCCTTGTATATGCATTCGATAAGGCAATTTGTGCAAATGATAATAAGACGTCCAATGTTCCTATTACTCTAGCGTTTTGCTGAATTTGGGTAACATAATTGGCTGTTTCTTGAACCAATTCCATAAAATATCTTTGCTCAATTCCCACCAATCTTTCTTCAGCATGAAGAATCTTTTCTTCATATTCTTTCAACTCTGGTGTAATGTACCTTTCCGCATTCACCAAGGTTTGTTTCCTGATCCATTCCTGAGGAACTTTATCTTTATGTGAATGAGTAACTTCAAGGTAATATCCAAAAACCTTGTTATAGGCTATTTTCAAAGAAGATATCCCAGTATTTTGAACTTCCCTTTGCTGAAGTTGTACAAGAAAATCTTTCCCTGTATTAGCTAGGTTTCTATATTCATCCAATTCATCATCTACCCCATCTTTGATAATACCTCCTTGATGGGTAAGCATGGGAGCATCTTCTTTTAATTCTTTGTCAATTTTTTCCAATAGAAACTCACAAAGATTTATTTGATCTGAGAGACGCTTCAGTGTAGGATTTTTTTGAGTTTTGAGAAGCTCCTTTATTGGTATTAAGGCTTTTAATGCCCTTTTTATTTGGTTTATTTCTCTTGGGTTTGCTCTTCCTACTACCACTTTTGAAATCAGGCGTTCCAAATCACCAATTTGCTTTAGCTCACCAAAAATTTCTTCAATTAGACTCGAATTCTGGTAGAAAAAATCTACTACATTCAATCGTTCTTCAATCGCATTCTTTTCTTTTAATGGCAAAACCATCCACTTTTTCATCATCCTAGATCCCATGGGAGTTATGGTTTGATCCAAAATTTGAATCAACGGAACTCCTCCTTCATGCTGTGGATAAACAAGTTCCAAATTGCGTATCGTAAATTTGTCTAGCCACACATATTTTTCCTCTGCAATCCTTGAAATAGCTGAGATATGCTGAATCTCTTTATGCTCGGTTTCTTCCAAATAATATAAGATCGCTCCCGCAGCGATGATCCCCATTTCCTGATCTTCTATTCCAAAACCTTTTAGGTTTGCTGTTTTGAAATGATTTTTGAGTTTTTCATATGTGAAATCATATTGATATACCCAATCTTCGCAATGAAACGTAATGAAATCGTTCTTTAAGAGATCCTGTGCTAGTTTCTTTGCTGTTTTGGAATAGATAATTTCTGAAGGAGCAAAGCTTTGTATCAATTTTTCCAAATAGGATGAACTCCCTTCAGCAGCCATAAATTCACCAGTAGACAGATCAAGAAAAGCTATTCCATTCTTTTCTTTTCCAAAATGAATTGATGCCAAATAATTATTCCTTTTCGTATCTAAAACCTGATCATTGAATGAGAGCCCTGGGGTCACGAGTTCTGTAACTCCCCTTTTGACGATTCCTTTTACAGATTTTGGGTCTTCTAATTGGTCACAGATAGCAACTCTGTTTCCTGCACGAACCAATTTTGGAAGATAGGTATCCAAAGAATGATGAGGGAAACCTGCCAATTCAATATGTGAAGCTGACCCATTTGCTCTTTTTGTTAGAACAATATCCAGAATCTTACTTGCCTTAATAGCGTCTTCACCAAAAGTTTCATAAAAGTCACCAACCCTGAAAAGCAATAAAGCCCCAGGATGTTTGGCTTTAATAGCGTTGTATTGCTTCATTAAAGGGGTTTCTTTGCCATCTTTAGACTTGCTCATGAGGGGTATGCTTACTTTATATTACTTTTGTTGGGGATTTTCCCTAAGAATAAAACCTGAAAATAAGGCAATCCTTAAGCAGAACAAAAGGCGATGAAAAAATTAAGTATGGATGAGCTCGAAAGGCTCTCATTAGAAGAGTATAAAGAGGTAAAAAAATCACCTATTGTAATTGTTTTGGATAACATTAGAAGTCTTAACAATGTGGGCTCTGCGTTCAGAACTGGAGATGCGTTTAGAATAAAAAAGATTTATCTATGTGGTATTACTGGTACTCCACCACATCGTGACATTCAAAAAACCGCTTTAGGGGCAACTGATTCTGTAGAATGGAGCTACAGTGAAAGTACAGTAGAAGCAATAAATTCTCTTAAAAAGGAAGGCTACAAAATTTGTGCTTTGGAACAGGTTGATCAATCCATTTTTCTAAATGAATTCCAACCCTCACAAGATGATAAAATCGCCTTAGTTTTTGGAAATGAAGTGTTCGGTGTGGAAGAAGAAGTATTGCAAGCCTGCGATCACGTGCTTGAAATACCTCAACTTGGAACGAAACATTCATTAAATATCTCAGTAACGCTAGGGATCGCCGTCTGGGATTTGATGGTAAAATTGAAGCAGTTTTAATTTTTAATAAAGCGATATCGAATACCGACAGAACCGCGGAAAACCTGGTTATCATTGAAACCTAGAATAGGAGCTCCTTCTATATGAAAGCCAAAATCCTTCTGGTCAAAAGGATAAATATTCAAACCAACAGGAACTACAATTCCATCAAAACTTCCTACTCTAAGGCCTGCACCTCCATAAAATTCGAATCGGTCTGTCTTTTTAAAAATGTAATTCGCGGCCAGTTCCGCTGATAAATCCTCGAAAAAAGTATCTGTCCCTACTCTAAATTCGGGGATAAAACGTTGTCCAAATTGATAATTGACACCCAAAAATGGAAGATTACTCTGGTGAAAAGTAATAGTAGTTTGAGAAAGCCCAGTTAGTGAAAATAGCCCAAATAGAGCTATAAATAACATTTTTTTCATTGTGTAAAATTAATTTGTAAAAAATCTAAACAAAAGTAATAACTTAAAGTTTAAGATCAACTAATTTTACATGGGTTTTTATCATATTCGAACTAGCCTTCGCTACTATTTTTCCAGATTCTTTTTTTATTACGGCCTCCCAATGATTTAGGTTTGAGCCAGAACGAATAAGTTTTGCTTCCAATTCAAGTGTTGTTCCTACTTTTGCGGATGAAAGAAAGTCAACACTCAAATTAATACTTGTCATCAGGTATTCACTTCCAGCAACAAAGTTTCCTAAGCCTATTGCATCATCCAACATGAGAGAAGCGACCCCTCCGTGCAAAATTTTGGCAGGATTACACATCCCAGGATTTACTGTGTATTCAATTTTGATATGATTTTCAGATATTTCCAATAAAGTACCTTGTAACCAATTGCCTGCAGCAGATGGTGTTTTATCTAGTTTTTTTCCAATTTGCTTTGAGAAATATTCCAATGGTGCTATCATGAATATGCTTATTTGTCGCTTAGTAATTCATTAAAATCAGACATAACCTCTTTTATAGCTTCTCTTTCCTCTTGAACTTTCCACAAAGCTTTCCACTCTCCTTTAATTCGAATAGAAAAATCCGCATCTTCCTCAAACCAGGGTTCTAATTCTTTGAAATAAGAATAAAACAAAGCGTTATTTCCATTCTCAAAATGAAAAGCTTTCATTCCAGAAGATGATTCTACTTTAATTTCAATTGGCCAATCTGTTTTAATAGGTTCGAAGTAAATATAGGCTTCATCTTTCAAAGAATTCAAAATAAGGACTAAGCCCAAATTCGAAAGGTTTGTGTTTTGATCCTTATGTCTATAAAGATTCATTTTAGCATCCGTCCTAGCCTCCCTGTCGTAATGGATCGCCCGGAGGTTTAAGAAAAAAAGTCGATTTGAAGAATTAACTTTAAAAGTTCGGTCTTCACCGGTATTATTTGCTCTTTTTTCATTAAAAAAGGATAAAACAACTACCAAAACGATAGACGCTATTCCAAAGATTTTTAGGATTTTAGCCAGTTCAGGAGTAAATATTGGATCTCTGGAAGAATTTGTTCCCATGTATTATTAACCGAAACTACTAAGAATGGTTAGACTTCTTAATGAACGTAAGAGCCTGCGTTGATATCAATACTTGCCCCTGTAGCGTGATCTGCCATTCCGGAACATAGCAATGTAACCATTGGAGCGATGTCTTCTGGTTTGGTAAGTTCTCTTAAAGCAATATCGTTGAGAGCGAAATCTTCTCCATATTCAGAAAGAATTTCCTTTGCCATATCAGTTCTCGTAAATCCTGGAGCAATTAAAAATGCCTTGATACCAACTTTTCCATAATATCTCGCTATGGATCTGGTCAGACTAACCAAAGCTCCTTTTGAAGCAGCATAGGCCAAATAATCAGTGGTATCACCTCTAAATGCCGCTCGAGAGGAAATATTAACTATTCTACCCTCTTGATTTTTTTTAGCTTGATCAATGAATTCTTTGCATAATATCCCCAGCGAAGTCGTGTTTACTTGAAATGTCTCATTCCAGATTTTGGCCCATTGATCTGTTGATAAATCATCTGGTGCAGATTTGGCAATCCCCGCATTATTTACAATTCCAGTAATAGAACCATATTTTTCAACTAATCGAGGAATAAAACCGATTACTTTCGAAGAATCAGCCAAATCACATTTTTCCACAAAAGATGGGTTCACCAACTCACTTTTCAATTTTGACGCTTCTTCTTCGTTGGCATTAAAGTGAATGATGACCTCAGCTCCAGATTCTGAAAGCTGTTTAGCGATTGCTCTTCCTATTCCCCTTGATGCTCCAGTAACAAGGATTCTTTGACCTTTTAGGGATACATTCATACTACCTATTTTATGGTTGATTATCAATTTTACGTAAATCCTCTATAAACGCTTCCGTTGCTAATACCTTTCCTGAGTTTACCACATGAATGTAGTCTGAAAAATATTTTGGTTCATTAATCAGTCGTGAATGGTTAATTACCAGAAAATCTAAAGGAGATTCAACTGAAATATCATCACGGAGATAAGGAGCAATATAAACGATTAGCTTACTTCCATTTTTATTCGTCAGTTCGGCTATTTCCTTCAAAATCGGATTTGAAAGTCTAGTTTTAAAATATCTAGCTTCGGGCATTTCTTGCTGGGCTAAATAATCTGGGTATTGATAGTTTCCCAACTCATCAAAACGGTACTTATAACTTGGTCTTAGCAAAGCCTGAACGGCAGGGGCCAAGAGTTCCATGTTGTAATATGCAAAACCTACTACGGGTACGTATTTAGAAATAGCAATAGGTTTAAGCATTGCTTCTTCGTATTCAACAAAATATTCTCTTATATAATTATTAGAGATATATGGAAGAAATCTATGATCATTTTCAGAGATAACAGTTTTGGATTCCTCAAAATCCGGTAAATCCAAAGAAATAACTACCCATTCAGAGGTGTAACCTTGGGCATAAAAGTGCTCCAACATCAAAAGCGAAGATGGTAGAGCGGTATAATCCATAGAAAAGTTCACTGCTAAGCCTCCCGTGGTTTCTCCGATTATTTTAGTATCAATTGCAGCTAAACTTCTACTGGAACCAAAAACCGCTAAATCAAAAGACTGACCTTCAGGAAAATGATGAACAAGGTAAGTCGTCTTAAAAAAATCACTTTTTCCAAGTATTCGTAAGCCCATATAAGCCAGCACATTAGCAATAAATAATGCAATGGCTAAATATAGGATAGATTTAAGTACAAACTTTTTCATCAGAATTGGAAGTAGATGAAACTTTCGTGATTTTTAAAGCCCCCAAAGAAAAATATTACTAATACTAATAGAACAAGACTCCAGCTTGGTAATAAAACTTCTTTTTTCTGTTTGCTTTCATAATACGCTTCTACAAACATCATCATCATTATAAACATCATTACTATTCCAAAGATGATTATCCTCTTATTGGCACCAAAAATATAGTTTCCTGTCCCTTCATTACTGAGAATATGTCCTATGTAATTCCAGGCTTGAGATAAATTATCCGCTCTAAAAAATATCCAAGCTAAGCATACAACAGAGAATGTCAGAAAGATTTGAGGTAGTTTTTTTAAGATTGAATGTTCATGTAAATCCTGATGAGATTTCCTGAAGAAAAAAGGAATATAAAGCAATCCATGAATCAAGCCCCAGATTATAAATGTCCAATTTGCTCCATGCCAAAATCCGCTTACTAAAAATACGATCATAACGTTACGAAGTGAGATCCAAGATGAAACTCTACTTCCGCCTAATGGAATATATACATAATCTCTAAACCAACTTGAGAGAGAAATATGCCATCTTTTCCAAAAATCATTGATGTTTTGAGCCAAATATGGAAATCTAAAATTCAACATCAGATCAAACCCAAAAATTCTGGATAAACCGATTGCTATATCTGAATAGCCACTAAAATCCCCATATATCTGGAATGCAAATAAAACGACTCCAAAAATGAGCGATAGGCTGGATTGATTCGTGTAATCCAAAAAGATTTCATCTACCAAAACTGCAGCATTGTCTGCTATCACAATCTTTTTAAAAAGTCCCCAAACTATTAATCTAAGACCTGAAACAGCAATTGAATACTCGAATACCCTAGGCTTCTGGAATTGTCCCAGTAAATGAGATGCCCTTTCAATAGGACCTGCTACCAATTGAGGAAAAAAGCTCACAAAGCCAAAGAATGGCAACCAGTCCTCTGCCGGGTCTATTTTTTTCTTATAAATATCAAAGGTATAACTCAGCGTTTGGAAGGTATAAAAGCTAATTCCAACTGGCAAAATGATATCAAGTCTATCAGGAGAAATTTCTCTTCCTAAAAAGCTAAAGGCTTCAGAAAATGACTCTGCGAAAAAATTATAGTATTTGAAAAAGCCGAGTAGCCCAAGGTTTGTAAACAAACTTAGGCCTAATAAAAACCTGCGTTTTCTTTCATCCAAAGTCTTCCCAAGTTTCTTTCCAATCAAAAAGTCTACTAAAGAGCTAAAAATGATTAAACTAAGAAATCGCCAATCCCACCAGCCATAGAAAATATAACTGGAGAATAAAATGATATATAATTGAAGTTTGTGATGGTTTTTAGATACCCAATAAAGTATAAAAACTATGGGCAAAAAGATGGCAAACTCAATTGAATTAAATAGCATGTCCTATTTATAAAACACTTGTAATTAATAGTTTACCAATTTTCTCTTATTATAAGCGCCTGAATATGTGCCAAATGGTGTTTTCCATGCCAATTATACATCAGTGTCACTTCATCAAGAGGCACTGATTTTTGGGATTCCGGATGAAAATAAGTTCTGGAAAAATCCGATTTTGACATTTGATCCAGAATTGTTCCCCATTTGAAATGAATATTTTTCAAAATTCCCACTGAGATTTCAATGGGTAAATCACTATCACTTAGATTTGCCCAGGCGGCTTCATCATATGGCTTTATTGTCGGGTTTTCTTCTGTCAAAGCCAATTTAAACCTAATAAAAGCATTGATATGACTATCAGCAAAATGATGAACGACTTGACGTACGGTCCACCCTCCAGGTCTATATTGAGTGTCTAACTGTTCCTCTGAAAAGTCTTTAACTGTTGATTCCAAAAATTTAGGGAGTGTTTTAATCCCTTCAATAGCTTCTTTCAAATCATCAAATAAAATATTATTCGGTTTTTGAAATTTTCCTATCGGATATTTCAACAAATCAATGTCTATCATGGTAAATTTATTTTCCTGCAGCAATCGTTGCCAAATCTACAGTTTTTGCCCCATTAGCCAAAAGAACATTTGCGCATGAACACAAAGTTGCCCCTGTGGTGATAACATCATCAACCAACAAAATTCTTAAACCAGCTACTGATTTATTTGATGCAATTGCGAAAACTTCTTCAACATTTTCCATCCTTTCTATCCTGGATTTCTTAGTCTGGGTTTCTGTAAATTTTCTTCTTTCTAGGCATGTACTGCAGGGAATTCTTAATCCCTCCGAAATCCCCTTCGCAAACTCTTCACTTTGATTATATCCTCTTCTTTTATGTTTTAGTGGATGTAGGGGAACTGGTACAATAACATCCCAAAAACCCGAAAACCCAGCTTCTAACAATTCCTGTGCATATAACAGACCTACTTTTATTCCTATTTCCGGCTTATTCCGGTATTTCAACAAGTGCAGTATTTTTTGACTTTGGCCTGCTTTTGTGAATCTCAGGAACGACATTGCCATTCCTGTTTTACTCAATCCTTTAATTTTATCAGTAAGATCATTTTCAAAAGGCATGGCATGATATAGAGTCTTTGGTAGTGACCCAATACAGATTTTACAGAGATCCGTCTCAAAATCATATAAGTTTCGACCGCAAAGACTACAGTTTCTTGGAAAGATGAGGTCAAAAAAATCTTTTAAATAATGTAAACGCATAATCAAAAAGTTCTGTTAGTACTAACCAAGGCTGAATACATGCTATATTTGCCTGTAAATGTGTGTCCTAAACTGTTAATTTAATGAATCTCATAGAGGAATTCAATGATTATAGAGCCAGAATGAATGATAATATTTTGGCTGCTGATAATAAAGTGTTAAAAAGGATTTTCAATTTGGATACCAACGCTTACGCGGAAGGAGCCATAGATGTAAAAACGAAAGAAATGCTAGGTTTAGCTTGTTCTATGGTACTTCGGTGTGATGATTGTGTAAAATATCATTTAGGAAAATGTAAAGAGGTAGGTTTAAATAAAACCGAAATATTTGAGGTATTTTCTATTGCCACTTTAATCGGAGGCTCTATCGTTATTCCTCATCTCAGAAGAGCTACAGAATACTGGGATGAGCTTGATAATCAATAGTTTATAAAATGTTTAAAAAAGATCTTGAGCTTGAAAAAAGGTGGGTGAAATTATTAGATGGCCTAAAAGAAACAATAGGTAAAAAACCATCCGATTTAAATGGCGTTTTGTTTCTTATAGGTGTTCAAGAATTAGGAAAAGGAAACAAAATCTTTACAAAAGAGCAAAAACAGGATTTAATGCATATTGCTGTTTGTAAAGTATTAAGTTATGATGGGTTTTACGAATTAGATTACGTTGATCAGGATGGATGGCCTCATTGGAAATTAATAAAAGATTTACCTCATTTTGATTTATTGGATCAAGAAAAATTATTAAAAATTCAGGTACTTGAATATTTTGAAAAAGAGTACGATATAGAAATCAAGTAAAATATGAAGATTGTCTCCTATAATGTTAATGGAATTAGGGCTGCCATGAACAAAGGTTTTGTAGAGTGGTTAGAAAAAACAAATCCAGATATTATTGGTTTACAGGAAGTTAAGGCTTTGGAAAGTCAAATTGACAGTAGTATATTTAAAGACTTAGGTTATGAAATATACTGGAATCCTGCAGTGAAGAAAGGATATAGTGGAGTAGCAATTTTGAGCAAAAAAACACCTAAATCCATAAAACATGGAATAGGTTTAGATAAATATGATGATGAAGGAAGGATATTAGAAGTTGAGTTCGAAAACTTTTCATTTCTATCAGCTTATTTTCCTTCAGGAACAACAGGAGATCTCAGACAAAATTTCAAATATGAGTTTCTGGATGATATCTATGGCTATATTCAAGATTTAAAAAAAATAAAGCCCAACCTCATTTTAAGCGGCGATTATAATATATGTCACAGACCTATAGATATTCATAATCCAATATCAAATAAAAACAGTTCTGGATTCTTACCTGAAGAAAGAGCTTGGATGGATAAATTCACTGAGTCAGGCTTTACTGATACTTTCAGGTACTTTAATCCTGAACCTCATAATTACACTTGGTGGAGTTATCGCGCTAATGCAAGAACAAAAAATTTAGGTTGGAGAATTGATTATCATATGGCAACAACAGAAATGCAAAACCTCTTGAAGAGATCCGTAATTTTGCCAGATGCTAAGCATTCAGATCATTGTCCAATATTATTAGAAATAGCTGAATAAAATACTACTATTGATCATTCAATAAAAAAGCAGATGAAATCGATAAAAATTTCCATTCCCTCACTCATAGAAAATATAAAAATTATCGAGAGCTTCATCGATAACGCGAGGGAGAATTTCGAAATAAATGATGATATCTATGGAAATATTATGATTTCCGTAACTGAATGTATCAGTAATGCAATAATTCATGGAAATCAACACGATAAAAATAAATTGGTACATCTTGAATTATTGATAGAAGATGAGTTACTACGATTTGTTATTGAAGATGAAGGCCCTGGTTTTGATATGAACCAATTGAAAGACCCTACAGAACCAGAAAATATCGAAAAAACAGGGGGTAGAGGAATTTTCTTAATAAAGCACTTGACAGACGAAGTAAAATTCGAGGAAGACGGTAGAAAGACAGTTCTGTCATTTTATATGAATTAAATCATGGCAATAAATTTCTTTCAGGAAGAAACCTCGTTTCAACTATCCAAAAAACTTCTTCGAAAAAAATGGCTAAAACTAATCGCAGAAAAAGAAGAATTCAAAATATTAGATTTGAATTATATTTTCTGCTCTGATGAATACTTATACAATATCAATGTAGAATATTTAGATCATCACACGTATACAGATATTATTACATTTGATAATTCTGATAATGAATTGAAAATAGAAGGTGATATATTCATTAGCATTGACCGAGTTAAAGAGAATTCAGAAAAACTTCAGGTATCGATAGATGACGAACTAAGCCGGGTGATTAGTCATGGATTATTTCATTTAATGGGATATAAAGACAAAAAGAAAGAGGAAGCCAGATTGATGCGAAACAAAGAAGAATCCGCAATTAATTTATTTAAAAACATCTAACGTTTCACGTGAAACATTTTAAACTTTCACGATTAAAAGTGATGTTTCACGTGGAACAGTAAACAAATAAAAATCATGTTTCCAAAATATGATGTCATAGTAGTAGGGGCAGGACACGCTGGCTGTGAAGCCGCACATGCAGCAGCAAAGATGGGTTCAAAGGTGTTATTGTGTACCATGAACATGAATACTATTGCCCAAATGTCATGTAATCCAGCAATGGGAGGCGTCGCTAAAGGACAAATAATACGAGAAATTGATGCTTTAGGAGGAATGTCTGGAATAATTTCGGATAAATCAATGATTCAATTCAGGATGCTGAATAGATCAAAAGGCCCAGCAATGTGGTCCCCAAGATCACAAAATGATCGAATGAAGTTTGCTGAAGAATGGCGTCTTGCTTTAGAACAAACACCGAATGTAGATTTCTGGCAAGAAATGATTACAGGGATATTGGTAAAAGCTGGCAAAATAAAAGGTGTAAGGACAAGTATTGGAATTGAAATTGAATCTGAAAGTGTAGTATTAACTAATGGAACTTTCTTAAATGGCTTGATTCACATTGGTGAAAAACAATTTGGAGGAGGAAGAACTGGTGAATCAGCAGCTCGGGGAATTACTGAACAATTAGTATCATTAGGATTTGAATCTGGCAGAATGAAAACAGGTACTCCTCCACGAGTTGATGGTAGGAGCCTAGATTATTCTAAAATGGAAGTACAATATGGTGATGAAAACCCTGAAAAGTTCAGTTATTCTGATGAAACTAGCCCAATAAAAGAACAACGAACCTGTTGGATTACATACACAAATAAGGAGGTTCATAGTACATTAGAAGAAGGTTTTGATAGATCTCCCATGTTTAATGGAAGAATTCAAGGTTTAGGTCCAAGATATTGCCCTTCGATTGAAGATAAGATTAATAGATTTGCTGAAAGAGAAAGGCATCAAATTTTCGTAGAACCAGAGGGTTGGAATACAGTAGAAATTTATGTTAATGGATTCTCAACATCACTTCCAGAAGATGTACAATATAAAGCTTTACGAAAAATAGCTGGGTTTGAAAACGCTAAAATGTTCAGACCAGGATATGCCATAGAATACGACTATTTTCCACCAACACAATTAAAACTTACTTTAGAAACACAACTTATAGAAAACCTATATTTTGCTGGTCAGATAAATGGAACCACCGGATATGAAGAAGCGGCATCCCAAGGTTTAATCGCAGGAATCAACGCAAGTTTAAAAGTCCAGGAAAAAGATGCCTTTCATTTAAAAAGGTCAGACGCTTACATTGGAGTACTAATAGACGATTTAATTAATAAAGGGACTGAAGAACCATATAGAATGTTTACATCCCGTGCTGAATTCAGGCTATTATTAAGGCAAGATAACGCAGATTTAAGATTGACTCAATTAGGTTTCGACATAAACTTAGCAAGTCAGGAAAGACTAGATAAAATGCTAAACAAAAAGAACGAGACAGCACGATTGATAAATTACCTTAAACAGAAAAAACTCTCTCCAGATCAAATAAATGAAGGCTTAGAACAAATAGGTACGGCTGAGATCAAAGAAAAGGTATCCGCTGAAAAACTACTAAAAAGACCTCATATAGGACTGAAAGAGATAATGGTTCTTGATCCAGAATTCGCAGCTTTTCTTTCCAAGTTCCCTCAAGAAGTAAGAGAACAGTCAGAAGTTCAGATTAAATACGATAGCTATATAGAAAAAGAACAGCAAATGGTAGAAAAACTTAGCAACATGGAGAATTACAAAATTCCGTTAAAATTTGACTATCTAAATATTTCTGCATTATCAAACGAGGGTAAACAAAAGCTAAATAAAATAAAACCAGAAACTTTAGGTCAAGCATCAAGAATCAGTGGTGTATCACCTGCTGATCTTTCTATACTTACAGTTTATTTAGGTAGATAATAATGGCGGAAAGACTTAATAAATGCCCACTTTGTAAGAGTGGGCTTTTTCTTAATTATACAGAGATAATAGATCACGCCGTAAGCAAAGAATCTTTCATGATTTGTAAGTGCCAAAATTGTTCCTTACTCTTTACCAACCCTAGACCTAAGGAAGAAAAGATTGGCCCATACTATGAATTCCCTGAATATTACTCTCATGAAAAGAATAATAAAACCTTCACACAAATCATTTATAATCTAGTTAGAGACTATACTGTTTCAAAAAAAATAAAGTTAATCACAAAACTAAAAGGAAAAGGTAAAATACTGGATTACGGCTGTGGCACTGGAGAATTCCTCCAAGCAGCGAAATCCAAAGGTTGGAAAATAAAAGGTGTGGAACCAACAGCCAAAGCGCGAAATCAAGCAAATACAATTTTAGAAAATAAAGTATTTGAAAATATTGATCAAATAGATGAAAAAAAGAAATATGACATTATCAGCCTTTTTCATGTTTTAGAGCATATCCACAGCTTGAGGAAAACAATAAAAAAAATTTTAAGTCACTTAAAATCAGATGGTTATATAATTATAGCTGTGCCAAACCCTGAAAGTTTTGATGCACAAAGATATGGCAAAGATTGGGCAGGTTGGGACGTACCCAGGCATTTATATCATTTTAATCAAATAGCTCTTAAAAATTTTGAACAACTATTTGATTTAGAGTTAGTTGAGGTGAATCCAATGCTTTTTGACAGCTATTATGTTTCTTTATTATCTGAAGGCTATATCAACCCAAGTCAAACTCTAATTTCAAAATATCTTAAAGCTGTAAAAAACGGTTGGAAATCCAATAAATCAGCAAAAGACCAAATAGGCCAATACTCAAGTAATCTATTTATTTTTAGAAAGAAGTGAAATACAAATTATACATAGCCTTACTTTTTATTGCTTTACTATTCAAATCCTGTGCAAAGCAAAGTACTCCCATGGGAGGTCCTAGGGACGAAGATCCGCCTGTCGTACTAGAAATGTATCCAGAAAATCAAAGTTTAAATCAGAAACCTGAAGAAATTCTGATTGTATTCGACGAATATATTAAACTAGACAATCCCAATAAAAATATCATCATTACACCGAAATTGAATAAAGATGAGCTAGTTATTACAGCTCTAAAAAACACTGTAAGAATAGAGTTAAACCAAGAGTTAGAAGACAGTACTACTTATGTTTTCAATTTCCAGAAATCTATTCAAGACCTTTCAGAAAGTAATCCTACAGAAAATCTTAAACTTGTTTTTTCAACAGGCCAGAGTATTGATAGCCTAACTTTTTCTGGAAAGGTCAATAGTTATTTGCCCGAGAGAGGTTTTTCTTTTGAAAACGTAATCGTTGGTCTCTATGAACACGAGGATACTACAGATGTATTTACAGCACAACCTTATTACTTAACTCAAGCAGATTCATCTGGTCTATTTACAATAGGAAATATCAAACAAGGAAAATATAGAGCATACGCCTGGAACGACAAAAACAACACTTTAAAAGCAGAATATAAAAGTGAAGATTATGATTTTATCTTAGATACAATTTCAATTGAGTCCAATATCAGTGGAGCTATATTCAATATTTCCAAAGCAGACTTGACTCAGATGAAGCTCACTAGATCATCAGAAGCAGGAAATAATTACGACATTGTTTTGAATAAAGATCCATTAGATATTCAATTAAATGCTGAACAGATCGGTGATAATATCAACTATCACATTATTGATCAACGAATTAGACTCTATTCAAGAGCGCCCATAGCTGACAGTCTTAAAATAGACATAAAATTACAGGATTCTCTAAGATTCAAAGTAGACACTACTATTTATGCAAAGTTTAAAGAGTCTGAAAGGAAAGCCGAAAAACTAACATTCAATGTAAATTCAGGAAAAAGCTTCTATAAGGATTTACAAATTGAACTGAAATTCAATAAACCTATCATAGATATAAATTATGATTCTTTATTCCTATCATATGATACAGCTTCATTTATACCAATTACGCCCGAAATGGTGAATATCCCAGATTCAATGAAGAGAGACCTCATTCATATTAACCTTATAATCTCTGACTCTTTAGATAAAGAAATATTTACTATTAAGGCATCAGATTCTACTTTTTTAGATATAGAAGGTGAGTTTAATGAAGCAATACTCTCTGCAAATTACAGAAAACTAAAAAGGGAAACACTTGCGGATGCAGTAACAGGCCAAATAATCGGAGCATCACCTCCATACATCATCCAATTAATTGACTCAAAATCTCAAATAAATAGA
>NZ_JAHEBC010000026.1:0-19435 GCF_024642405.1 Algoriphagus sp.
TCATCCAAAAATATAAATTTTTTGGATTAGTATTTTCTAATAAAAATTTTAATTGTTTAATGGAAAAATAAGAAACTAATATATTGTTAATGGGTGATAATGCAAATTAAGTTTGTTACCTTGGAAAGGTAAAACATTGGTTTTGAGAAGAATAGTTAAATAGATTTTTGGAACTTTTAACTTTAATACAAATGAAATATTTTATAATCGTAATTTTTTTATTCAGTTGGTTGCCTAGTTTTTCTCAAAATAAAGGATTCCCAACTGGTGCATTTATCCGGGTATATAATTCCGATGGAATTAAAATTGGAAAAGGGAAAATCTCATCACTAACAGAATCCGATTTAATACTAGGATCTGAACAAAAAAGTAAAAGTATTCCTGTCAAAAATATTTCGATCATAAAGACCAAACGTTCAAAAGGGCATCTACCATTAATTTTTGGCGGGACAGGCTTCCTAATAGGTGCTGGGATAGGCGCTGATGCTGCTTCTAATGATTTATTATATAATAGCTATTATGATTTTAGAGGTAGTAGTATTATTCTTTTTGGTCTTTTAACTGGAGTAGGTTCATCTGCTTTAGGATTAATCATTTCAGCGAGTAAAAAATATGAGGTTTATGAAATAGATGGTGAGCTAAATAAATTGAAGGAAGGGATTAGCGAAATAGAGAGAGGAAAGTGAAGGCTTGAAAGACAATAATATTAATGCTTAAAATATTGGGGAATTGTCTATTCATAAAAGATAAAAACAACTAATTAATATGTTTTAATCATGAATGCTCAAAAGAACATCGAAATACTTTTTCTGATAATAATGTTGTTTTGTGTTTCCTGTAAAGTATATAAAAAAGTAGATTGGATTAATCCTCAGCTGCCGAAGGAGGAAAGAAATAAATATTTCGAACCTAGACAACTTTCAAGAATCACTGAGGGGGACAGTTTGTATATCAAGACAAAAGATTCACGAAGTTTTGACATCATATTTTCTGATGTTCGCAATGATTCAATTTGTGGACTATTTTTTCAAAAGAATAATAAAAGACTCAGAACACCAATTCAAACAGGTATTCCAATTTCTGAAATAAATGAATTAAAAGTTAGGAAGTTTGATTGGTTGACTTCCTTAGGAGTCAGTCTTGGAGTCCCAATTTTGGTTTGGATAACTTTCTTGATTGCCCCTTGGACCTTTAACTATGGTTTTTCGGGAATTTGATTTTACACCCCTAATAATTTTTTGAGATAACGAAAAAAAGCTGCCCATTAGGACAGCTTTTAGTTTGGATAAGGTTGGGTTATTTTTTAATGACTGAGAAATCAAATGTTTCCAAGAACTTGGTGGTGAAGTTTCCTGCTTTGAATTCTGGATCATTCAATAAAGCAATATGGAATGGAATAGTGGTTTTGATTCCATCTATTACAAACTCTTCCAAAGCTCTCTTCATTCTCACGATGACTTCTTCTCTTGACTGACCGCTGACAATTAATTTTGCAATCATGGAGTCGTAATTAGGAGGAATGATATATCCTGCATAAACATGAGAATCTACTCTAACCCCTCTGCCTCCAGGAATATGGAGGTTTTGGATCTTTCCAGGACTCGGCCTAAAGCCATTAGCAGGATCCTCAGCATTGATTCTACACTCCATTGCATAAAGCTTAGGGAAGTAGTTTTTACCGCTAATCATTTCTCCAGCAGCTACTTTGATCTGTTCTTTTATCAAATCAAAATCAGTTACTTCTTCTGTAATAGGATGTTCTACTTGAATTCTGGTATTCATCTCCATGAAATAGAAGTTTCGGTTTTTGTCAACCAAAAATTCGATGGTTCCAGCACCTTCGTAGCCAATTGCTTCCGCACCTTTAATAGCTGCCTCACCCATTGCTTTTCTTAATTCATCTGTGATGAAAGGAGAAGGTGTTTCTTCAACCAATTTTTGATGCCTTCTTTGGATAGAGCAGTCTCTTTCAGAAAGGTGACATGCTTTTCCTTTGCTGTCCCCTATAATTTGTATTTCAATATGTCTTGGTTCTTCTACAAATTTCTCTAAATATAGGCTGTCATTTCCAAATGCTGCACCAGATTCCATTCTTGCATCATCCCAAGCTTTTTTGAAGCCGCTTTCTTCTTTCACTATCCTCATTCCTCGGCCTCCGCCTCCAGCTGTTGCTTTTAAGATTACAGGATACCCCATTTCATTAGCAAGCTTAATCCCCTGTTCAATGGAATCCAAAAGACCTTCTGAACCAGGAACTGTTGGAACACCAGCTTCTCTCATGGTAGCTTTTGCGGTAGCTTTGTCTCCCATTTTCCCGATCATATCTGGACTTGCTCCAATAAATTTGATTCCGTACTCTTCACAGATTCTGGAAAATTCAGCATTTTCTGAGAGGAATCCATATCCAGGGTGAATAGCATCGGCGTTGGTGATCTCAGCTGCTGCAATAATTCGGGGGATGTTTAAATAGGAATCTCTGCTAGGAGCAGGCCCAATGCAAACTGCCTCATCAGCAAATCTCACATGAAGGCTATCCTTATCAGCAGTAGAATAAACAGCGACCGTTTTGATTCCCATTTCCTTACAGGTCCGGATCACTCTAAGTGCTATTTCACCTCTATTGGCAATTAGTATCTTTTTAAACACGGTATTTTCTTTTGGTTGAAAAATTAACCCGCAGGGTCAACAAGGAATAAAGGTTGATCATATTCCACTGGTGTAGAATTTGTTACCAATATTTTCACAATTTTACCAGAGACTTCGGATTCAATTTCATTGAAAAGTTTCATTGCTTCAATGATACAAACTGTCTGACCAGGCTTAATGGTATCTCCAACATTCACAAAAGCAGGAGAATCAGGGTTTGGAGTCAGGTAAAAAGTCCCAATCATTGGCGATTTAATTTCTACCAAGTTTGATGATTCAGCTGGAGCAGATTCAGCTGGATTTGAAGCAACGGGAGCAGGAGCTGCTACCGGTGTCGGTGCGGGTGCAGGAGCAGGAGCAGGAGCTGCTTCTACCACCCTTACATTTGAAGAATCTTTTTTAATAGAAAGCTCAAATTCATCTGTTTTGATTTTGACTTCAGCCAGACCTGAATTTGAGATATAATCGATTAGCTCTTGAATCTCTTTAGGTTTCATATTTTTGTTTTTAAAAGAATGTCCGAAGACAGTTCAAAATTGGGTTTAAATAAAAATAGCTGTTTCAATATATAATTGATTACAGCTAAGTTAATTATTTTACTCTTTCTGAGTAGGATCCATCCCTAGTATCTACCTTGATCATGATGTCCTGTTCCACAAACAAAGGAACCATAACAGTTGCACCAGTTTCTAAAGTTGCAGGTTTTAGCGCATTCGTAGCAGTGTCACCTTTAATTCCAGGCTCTGTGTAAGTAATCATCAATTCAACAAATGGAGGTAACTCAACGGATAGTGGAGTTTCTGTTTCATCATGAATTAGAATATCAACTAATTGTCCGTCTTTCAAAAGATCCGATCTTTCAATTAATTTCTCCTCAATAGAAATTTGCTCAAATGTATTGGTATCCATAAAATGATATCCCATATCATCTTTATACAAGAATTGATGTGGTCTTTTTTCAACTCTTGCTGTTTCAACTTTTTCACCTGCATTAAATGTCTTGTCCAAGGTCTTACCACTTGTCAAGCCTTTCAATTTGGTTCTTACAAAAGCTGCTCCTTTTCCAGGTTTTACATGTTGGAATTCCACAATGGTGAAAATATCATTGTTCATTACCAAACAAAGGCCATTCTTAAAATCTGAAGTATTTGCCATATGCTCAATTTATTATTTTAATCCGATTATTTTGGGTCATATCCCCATTTCAAATAAATAGCTCCCCAAGTGAACCCTCCTCCAAAAGCGGCAAGGATTAAATTATCACCTTTTTTCAGTTGATTTTCATAATCCCATAAACAGAGTGGGAGTGTTGCGGCAGTGGTGTTTCCATATCTCTCAATGTTCATCATTACTTTGTCAAACCCAATCCCCATTCTACTTGCTGTTGCATCGATAATCCGTTTATTGGCTTGATGAGGAACTAACCATGCGACTTCATCACTTGTCAGATTATTTCTCTCCATTACCTCAGCACTGACATCTGCCATATTAGTTACAGCAAATTTGAAAACTGTAGAACCTTCCTGCGCTGCAAAATGCTCTCTAGCCTCTACAGTTTCATGCGTTGCCGGTCTCATACTTCCTCCTGCTTTCATATTTAAGTAGGGTGCACCAGAACCATCAGAATGAAGTAAAGCATCCATTATCCCAAACTCTTCTGTAGTTGGTTCCAATAAAACAGCTCCAGCCCCATCACCGAATAAAATACAGGTTGTTCTGTCTTCATAATTCACAATTGAAGACATTTTATCTGCTCCTACTACTATCACTTTTTTGTGCAGTCCAGTTTGAATGAACTGACTACCGATTTGAAGTGCATACAAAAAGCCAGAACAAGCTGCCGCAATATCAAAGCTGTAGCTATTCTTTGCACCAACTTTATCTGCAATGATATTTGCAGTTGCAGGGAATGGCATATCAGGAGTTACCGTTGCACAAATAATAAGATCTATATCCAATGGATCTGTGTTGGTTTTGGCTAATAAGCCTTTTATGGCCTCAACTCCCATAACAGAAGTTCCTTGGTTTTCACCTTTAAGAATTCTTCTTTCTCTAATTCCTGTTCTTGTGTAAATCCACTCGTCGTTGGTATCTACCAGAGTTTCAAGTTCTTTGTTGGTTAAGCGGTATTCAGGAACGTATCCTTGTACTCCGGTCACCATAGCTCTGATTTTGTCCATTATTTTTTGGTTATGCTTAGGAGCCTCAAATAATAAAACTCCTTAAAATGGGTTGATAGGTAGGTATGTTTTCTTTGAGGAATGTCAAAAATATTACAATTGTCTCTTACCACCAAAACAAAAACTGCTATTAGAATCCAATATACTGAAAGCCAGCGAATTGAATTCCTATAAAAACAAAAAATCCATTCTTGAAGAAGAATGGATTTTATTTTAACCTAATTAGTTAATTAAGCTAAAACTTCTTTTTCGATAATTACCTGTCCTTTGTAGTATAATTTACCGTCCAACCAGAATGCTCTGTGTGGTAAATGCATTTCACCTGTAGTAGGGCATTTAGCCAATCCAGGAGCCTCCAACTTGTAATGAGTTCTTCTTTTATCTCTTCTGGTTTTCGAAATTTTTCGTTTAGGATGTGCCATTTTATGTGTGGTTTATGATTATTCCTTGTTTTTTAAATTTTTTAGTGATGCCCAACGGGGATCAATTTCTTTTTTTTCTTCTTGGTCTTCCTCAAGATCTTCGTCTTCAAACTCAGGCTCATCGAAATATACGATTCCTCCTTCTCCTTCAAAATCATCCTCGTCCAATTCATTACGGTAATCCGGATGGATTTTCTTTGCAGGTAGGTTTAGTAAAATGAATTCGTAAATCAACTGTGCTACATTGACTGAAGGCGTATCCCTCGTAATCATTATGACATCTTCATTGATTTCTACCTCCTCGCTGCCATATTTATAGATCATGGTTTCGTTGATATCCAATGGCTGGTCGTACTCCTCGAGACTTCTGTCACAAGTAAGCCTAACCGAACCTTGGATATTAAAATCCATTTCTATCAAATTAGCACCTTTATTCATTTTAACCCGTATGGTTAAATCGCCTTTTTCGACTAGTTGATTGTCTTCGAAATGTTGAAAGAACGAATCTCCTATTTGGAAGTTGATTTCGTGTCTTCCCTCTACAAACTTAATTACCTCAATATCAAAGGTTCTCCAGAATTTCACGATTTCTCCTCTCGATTTAAGACCGCAAATTTAGGGAATTATTTAAACAGGATAAAATAGATTGTAAAATAATATTTGGTTTGGATGAGAAATCGTACTTTTTTTTAAAAATTAATTAAATTCTTGCTCATGTTGAGTGATAATGTCTGAAGCCAAAAATATAGCTGCTCTCATCGAACCTTCATCAGCAAGATTTTTACCCGCGATATTATAAGCAGTTCCATGATCTGGCGAAGTTCTGATTACCGGTAATCCTGCAGTGAAATTTACACCGGAACTGAATGCTATTGATTTGAATGGTATCAATCCCTGATCATGATACATGGCTAATACTCCATCAAATTTATTTTGATGCATCATCCCAAAAAAACCATCTGAAGGATATGGTCCGAAAACCATTTTATTTTGGTCTTTTAGTTCTTTTATCGCAGGTTTAATAATTTCCTCCTCCTCTTTACCTAGTAACCCATCCTCGCCAGCGTGGGGATTTAATCCTAGAATCGCAATTTTTGGTTTGTTGATACCAAAGTCTTTTTCAAGGGTCTTTAATAATAAATCAGACTTTTGAATAATTTTTTCTTTGGTAACTACTTCAGGAACTTTCGATAAAGGGACGTGTCCAGAAACTAAACCTACTCTAAAATTCTCTGATACCATAAGCATCAAACTTTCTTTTATATCAACTGCTTTTGTAATGAATTCAGTATGGCCAACAAAATTCAGTTCTTCTGAATTTATGTTGTTTTTATTTACGGGTGCAGTTACTAATGCTTGGATTTGACCAGTTTTCAAATCATTTACTGCCTGAGAAAGTGCAGCTAATGCCATTTTCCCGGCCTCTTGAGTTTCCACCCCCGGAATGATTTCCGGGCATTCCTCCATGACATTAATGACATTAACCCGCTTGTGTTGAAGCTCATCTAAAGATTTTACTTGGACGAAGTTAAAATCCTCAATCGATAAGATTTTTTTATAAAATGAGATAGCCTTGCCATGCCCATAGATTAATGGTATAAAGTTCTTTAAGATTCGATTGTCGGATAAAGCTTTGATAGTCACTTCTATTCCAACCCCGTTGATATCTCCAATACTAATCCCAATGATGGGCTTACTTTTTCTTATGTTCATATTATTTGGGCTTTGCGATAATTGGCTTTTTAATTGCATGCCAAAGTACACTGTAGTCCTTTAGGAATATTCTCTTAATTTTAGGCTGCAATTTATAAAAAATAATCAGAGCGAACCGATGGAAAAAGTCAGAGCCAAAAAACATCTTGGCCAGCACTTTTTGACCGATTTAAGTATTGCGGAGCGAATTGCTCTGGCGGTCAAAGGGCATGGTGGTGTCAAGAAAGTCCTTGAAATCGGGCCGGGTATGGGGGTACTGACAGATTTTTTGCTCAAAACTGACTTTGAGCTTTACCTAATTGATGTAGACAAAGATTCTATCGAGTATTTGATTAAAAAATATCCTGATTTAGGAGAAAGAATTATTTATGGGGATTACCTGAAATATGACTTTCAAAAAGTAATTCATGACCAATATGCAATCATAGGAAATTTCCCATATAATATTTCTTCCCAGATTTTTTTTAAAGTTTTGGAAGTGAGAAACCAGGTGACAGAGGTGGTTTGTATGCTTCAAAAAGAAGTTGCAGAGAGAATTGCCTCTCCAAAAGGAAATAAGGCCTATGGGATTTTGTCAGTCTTGTTGCAGGCTTTTTATGATATAGAATATTTATTTTCCGTTCCTCCTGAAGTTTTTGACCCTCCTCCAAAGGTGAACTCAGGAGTCATTCGATTAGTTAGGAATGAAGTAAAAAGCCTTGACTGCAATGAAAAACTGTTTTTTCAGGTAGTAAAAGGTGGTTTTGGAAACCGAAGGAAAACACTGAGAAATTCTCTTAAGTCATTTCAACTTTCGGAAGAATTAAAGTCAAACACTCTTATGGACAAGCGAGCCGAGCAATTGGATGTCGCTGATTTTGTTTTTATCGCTCAACAAATAGAAGCTTCTCGTGGAAATCATTAAGCAATTTGAACTTTCGAAGGAATACCTTGAAAGCCTTAGACTAGGGATCGAAGAGGAGAATAATTTCTTTATTCAAGACTCTTTGGATGGAGCAAATGTGGCTGATGTCGCTGCAATATTGGATGAGCTATCTATGGATGAATCCATTTACGTTCTTCGATTATTAGATAATCAGTTTTCGGCAGATATTCTGATAGAACTGGATGAGGATACTTTAACCCGTGTGTTAAAGGAAATGGAAGTGCCTGAGATTGCTGGTTTAATTGAGTGTATGGACTCCGATGATGGGGCAGATATTCTGAATTTGCTCTCTTTACGTGAAAGAGAGGAAGTAATCGGATATTTTACAGATCGTCAGAAGTCTGAACAAATATTGGAACTTCTACGCTATGAGGAGGATACCGCAGGGGGTATCATGGCCAAAGAATATATTCGTGCTAATAAAAACTGGAACGTTGTTCAGACAATTAATGAAATAAGAAGACAAGCGGAGAATGTAGATAAAATCTTCTCGATTTATGTAGTTGACAATAAACAGCAATTACTTGGTAGAGTTTCTTTGAAAAAGATTGTTTTAGCATCTGAAAACACCAAAATCGAAGATATTTATGAGGATGAGGTGATTTCTGTCCCGACTCATATGGATCAGGAGGAAGTTGCCGAAATCATGAGAAGGTATGATCTGGAAACAGTACCTGTTGTAAATGTTAAAAACAAGTTGGTGGGAAGAATCACCTTTGATGATATTCTGGACATTATTCGGGAAGAAGCAGAGGAAGATATTCAGGCAATGACGGGTATATCCGATACTGTTGATGAATATGATAGTGTTATTCGATTGACAAAAGCACGACTTCCTTGGTTGCTGATTGGGATTGTCGGAGGTTTATTAGGAGCAGGCTTTATAGGCTTCTTTGAGGAAGGTTTGAATAAAGTCACTGCTCTGGCGTTTTTCATACCACTTATTACTGCAACTGGGGGGAATGTTGGGATACAATCATCCTCATTAGTAGTTCAATCATTGGCCAGCAAATCTGCTTTTGACGATTCCATAATTAAACGATTTTTGAAAGTCTTGGCAGTTGCTGTCATTAACGGCTTAATCCTAGCTACTTTTGTTTTTGCCGTAGTAGTTTTATTCTATCAAAATGATGTTTCATTCGGTCTGGTGGTCTCAATTGCTCTTTTTTCAGTTGTTCTGCTTTCTTCTTTTATGGGAACCATTACACCAATTCTATTAGATAAAATAGGGATTAATCCAGCATTGGCTTCGGGGCCTTTTATAACCACAGCAAATGATTTACTTGGTTTGGCTGTTTACTTTTTAGTGGCGATATCACTTCTACAAATTTAATTATTGCAATGAAGATTTTGATAATTGACAAAATGCATAAGAGCATTATTCCTATGCTTGAAAATGAAGGCCATGACGTGACATATTCTCCAAAAATCACGCGTTCTGAGATAATGGATCAAGTAGCAATATATGATGGTTTAATTATTCGTTCGAAAACCCCAATGGATAAAAATTTGCTTGAAAGAGCAAAAAACTTAAAGTTCATCGCTAGGGCAGGGGCTGGCTTGGATCAAATTGATTTGGATTATATGGTTAGCCGTGGAATCAAGCTTTTTCATGCAGCGAAAGGAAATCGAGATGCTGTTGCAGAACATGCATTAGGGATGCTTTTGGCCTTATTTAATAATATCAAAAAGTCTGATGATGAAGTAAGGAAAGGAATATGGGATAGAGAGGGAAATCGAGGGCATGAACTTATGGGTAAGAAGGTTGGAATTATGGGTTTTGGGAATATGGGGAAATCCTTTGCCAAAAGACTTCAAGGCTTTGATGTAATTATCTATGCATATGATAAATACAAATTGAACTTTGGAACTGGAAATATTAAAGAAGTGATTTGGGAGAAACTCAAGGCAGAAGTAGAAGTGCTTAGTATTCATGTTCCCTTGACACCTGAAACAAGAAACTTTTTCACAATTGAAGAGCTAAAAAGCTTTGCGAATCCTTTTTGGTTGATCAATACTGCTAGAGGAGAAGTGATCAGTTTCAAAACATTGAATGAGGCTTTAGATCAAGGGGTATTATTAGGAGCAGTGTTGGATGTTTTAGAGAATGAGAAGTTTATGACATTTACAGAAGAGCAAAAAAAGGAATTTGAAAAACTAGCTTCAAGAAATAATGTTCTTTTTTCCCCACATGTAGCTGGCTGGACAATTGAATCTTATAAAAAAATAAACAAAGTATTGGTTGAGAAGATAATAAAAGCCTTTAAATAGGCGTTTTAAGACTGTTATTGATATTTTTTACCAAAAGGACCAATTGTTTTGTAGTAATTGGTTTATTATCTTTGGCCTTCAAATAAAGACATCTGGCAAAGTAACGGTCACCAAAAAGCGACCGTTACTTTGTTTTTGGTGCCTGTCTAATTGAGAGAAATTATGGGAAAAGTACAATACTACACAGAAGAAGGACTTAAGAAGTTGAAAGATGAACTTCAAGAATTAAAAACAAAGGGTCGTACTGATATTGCAAAACAAATTGCGGAAGCAAGAGACAAAGGAGATTTAAGTGAAAATGCAGAATATGATGCAGCAAAAGATGCTCAGGGCCACTTGGAACTAAAAATCGCTAAACTTGAGGCTGTAGTAGGGAATGCAAGAATTTTTGATCAATCCCAGATGGATACTTCTAAAGTAGGTATTTTGAGTACTGTAAAAATCAAAAATGTGAAAAACGGAATGACGGTTTCTTACACATTGGTTTCAGAAGAGGAAGCTGATTTAAAAGCTGGAAAAATCTCATTAGGATCTCCATTTGGAAAAGGTCTGGTAGGAAAGAAAAAAGGAGAGGTAGCAGAAATCAATGCACCTGCTGGAGTACTTCAATTTGAAATTCTAGATATCTCTTATTAATCAATATATCCCGGTTTTCCGGGATTTTTTTATTTTAGACTATGGCTTCAATTTTCACCAAGATCATCAAACGAGAAATTCCCGCTCATATAATAGCTGAGGATAAGGATTTTATTGCTTTTTTAGACATCATGCCCTTGGTAAAAGGTCATGTTTTAGTAGTACCGAAGCAAGAAGTAGATTATATTTTTGATCTGGAGCCCGAAGTTTTATCAGGTCTTCATGTTTTTGCCCAGAAAGTGGCAAAGGCAATGGACAAAACCATAAAGTGTACAAGAATAGGTGTGGCAGTGATTGGACTTGAAGTACCACATGTACATGTACATCTTGTGCCCCTTAAGACCATGGACGATATTAATTTCACAAGACCTAAACTAAAATTATCACCAGAAGAACTAGCTGAATCCGCTGAATTGATAAAAAGTGGTTTTTAAAATAATAGGGCGACAGGTTTTAATTCTTGCCGCTCTATTTTATTGAATAGCCTCAATTTCAGCTAAAACGTATTTTGGAGTACCTCCTTTTTTAGAAGCTACAAAAGCCCCCAATTTACAGGCAAAATCCAGTGTTTCTTCAATTGACTTTTTTTCAAGATAGCATTTAATAAAGCCGCTTAAAAAAGCATCTCCTGCACCAATACTGTCTGTAACTTTCACTTTGTAACCAGGGTTCTCAGTAATTTCTCCTTCTTTATAAATAAGAGCTCCTTTAGAGCCTTTTGTAATACAAATTAAGTCCATCGGGAAGTGATGGTCTAAATGCTCACAGACAGCCTGAATAGTTGGCTTTAAATCAAAATAATCTGCGAAAACTTCTAACTCATCTTCATTAATTTTTAGAATATCTGTAAAACCAAGGAGCGTCTCAATTACTTCAAAATCATAAAAAGGGGAACGCAGATTTGCATCGAAAATTCGTAAGGTTTTTTTATGAATTAACTTAATTAGAGTTGAAAGACTTTCAGGATTTCTAACTCCCAGCGTGCCAAAAACAAAAGCGTCTGAGTTGGAAACTTCTTCCTCTATTTCTTTATTCCATTGTATAAAATCCCAAGCTACTGGAGATACGATTTCATACTTCATGTTTTCAGGATCTGAATCATCCACCAATACTTTTGAGGTATCATGATTACCCACTACTTGAATTAGCTTTGTTTGAAAATCGAAAGAAGAGAGAAATTCAATAAGCTTTTTTCCATCAGAATCATCCCCTATGGCTGAAATCAGCTTTGAGTCTAATCCTAATTGATGAAGGTTAAGGGCCACATTCATGGGAGCTCCTCCTGGAACTGAACCGCTTGGCAAACAATCCCATAGCATTTCTCCAAAAACAACAACTTTATTTTTCATGATTTAATGTATGTTTTGATGGATTTCCTCTAGAGATCTGCCTTTCGTTTCTGGCATTTTAAATCTTACCCATAATAATTGCAGTACCATCATAAATGCAAAGAATGAGAAGATATAGCCTGGTCCAAATTGATTGGCAAAGAAAGGAAAGACATTTGCAATAATTGCTGCTAATATCCAATGCGTAAATGATCCGATAGACTGACCGTAAGCTCTCAAATCATTTGGAAACATTTCTGAAATAAATACCCAGATTACTGCTCCCTGACCGACGGCATGAGATGCAATAAATCCAAAAACAAAAATCGGAAGCCAGAATGAAGGGATGCCTGGCCCGAGAAAATTGTATGCCATCAATGAAAGTGAAATAATGTACCCAACGGATCCAATATACATGAGCTTTTTTCTTCCTATCCGATCAATTAAATAAAGCCCAATAAAGGTTGCAAGTAAATTGACAACACCAATACCTATCGTTGAAATCAATGCATTTTCAGTGGATATACCTGCCATTTCAAATACTCTTGGAGCAAAATAAATGATTGCATTGATCCCTGAGACTTGATTAAAAAAAGCTATCATTATTGCCAAAGTGGTTGTGGGGAGAAAACGCTTTTCAAAAATTGCGGAAAAACTACCTTTCTGTTTGATTTTTTTCTCTTCTTCCAGCGCTAATCTAATAGCTTCATCAACACCGTCTGGGTCTGTTTTGGTTAATATTTCTCTGGCTTGCTGCTCATCATTTCTATTTCCGATTAACCATCTTGGGCTTTCTGGAATTCTGAAAATCAATATAGAGTAAATTAAAGCTGGAACTCCTTCAGCGGCTAGCATCCATCTCCAGTCCTGTGCCAGTTCGGCTGTTCCGATTAAATAATTGGAAACATAAGCCATCACTATTCCAAAGACAATATTAAACTGGTACAAGGCAACCAAAAGTCCTCGATTTTTAGCAGGAGCAATCTCGGAAATATACATCGGCGCCACGACAGAAGATGCACCTACTCCAAGTCCTCCTAGAAACCTAAAAACTGTGAAAGAGGTAACATCCCATGCTAATCCTGATCCCACAGCAGAAATCAGATAAAATAATCCGATCCACAATAAACTTTTTTGCCGCCCGAATTTATCTGCTGGGACTCCTCCAAATAATGCACCGATGACAGTTCCATACAAAGCGGAGGCAATTGCTAAGCCATGCATCCAATCACTTAATTCCCAAACTTCTTGGATAGCTCTTTCTGCACCTGAAATTACTGCTGTATCAAATCCAAAAAGAAATCCACCTAAAGCAGCGGTAATAGATACGAAGAATGCATAATTTTTGGAAGACATCGAGATTTTGGGTTTAAATACTGGCTATACTAAATAGAAGAACAATATATAAAAATAGATTATTACCTTTCTATTTTGGTCTACCTGAATGGATAGATATGACTCCCAAATCTTTCTCTAATAGCCCGATCTAATTCTTCATGGTGTTCTGGATGGGCAATTCTTTTTAATTCATAAGCCCTTTGTCTTAAATTTTTTCCGAATAAGTAAGCAATTCCATATTCAGTAACTACATAATGCATGTGGGCTCTGGTAGTTACAACTCCCGCACCTTCTTTTAAAAATGGGACAATTTTAGATGCTCCTTTTTTCGTTTGAGAAGGTAATGCCATGATTGGTTTACCTCCCACTGATAA
Source organism: Algoriphagus sp. (assembly GCF_024642405.1). Lineage (GTDB taxonomy): Bacteria > Bacteroidota > Bacteroidia > Cytophagales > Cyclobacteriaceae > Algoriphagus. The sequence goes on from NZ_JAHEBC010000026.1 coordinate 13,834, forward strand.
AGCGGCTCCTCTCATAAAGTCCATTTGTCCACCAACTCCTGAGTAGTGATAGCTTCCAATGGAATCAGCGCAGACTTGGCCAGTCAGGTCTAATTCCAAGCAACTGTTTATCGAAATTACCTTTGGGTTTTTACGAATAACAGCGGTATCATTTACATAAGCTGCTTCATGAAATGAGAATTCAGGATTGTCATTGATTGTATCATATAGTTCTTTTGTTCCAACGGTGAAAGAAGAAACGATTTTACCCGGATGTTTTTTCTTAAATGAATTAGTTACTGCCCCTGCTTTCATTAAATTCAAAATGCCATTTGAGAACATTTCTGTATGGATTCCCAAATCTTTGTGATTTTCTAAAGAGTTTAAAACTGCATCAGGGATTGCTCCAATTCCCATTTGAAGAGTTGAACGGTCTTCGATGAGCGAGGATATATGATATCCTATTTGTTTTTCTATTTCAGTAATTTTTTCAGCATAGTTGATTTCAGGAAGTGGATCGTCTACATAAGTGGCAGCAGAAAATTTTGAGATATGGATGTGGCCATCCCCATGGGTCCGCGGCATCTGTTTATTTACTTGGGCGATAATTATTTTTGCTGTTTCTATGGCAGGCTTTGCAACGTCCACTGAAGTGCCCAGCGTGCAAAACCCATGAGCGTCAGGCTCAGATACTTGGATTATTGCCACATCAATTCCAAGAATATTGTTTCTGAATAATTGACCAATTTCACTTAAAAAAATTGGGACATAACCGCCATGGTCTGAATTCACAGCTTTTCGGATATTTTCCGAGACAAAAAGTGAGTTCATGAAAAAGGCTTTTTGACATTCCTCACTTACCAAAGGCATATCACCCAAAGTAGTAATAGCTACAAGCTCTACATTTCGAATCTCATTTCTTCTCTCAGCTAAAGCATGAAGTAATCGGGTAGGTGTAGCAGCACTTCCATGTATAAAAACTCTTTGGTGACTTTCTATCAAAGAGACTGCTTTTTCAGGGCTTGTATAAGAAATAGGCATTATTTATTGAATTGAAAGATTTTAAAATAAACCATAAGGTCTAAATATATGCTATTTAAAATCATCTCGTAAAGAGTAAGCATTGTTATTTGGCCAAATATTATTTTGTTTCTAGTGCTTAATTTCAAGGTCAACTCGGTCCTTTTTCCGTATATTCGCGTCTTGTAATTAGTGTTTGTTTTACCTTTTTACATGTAGTAATAATCAGGTTAAAAAAAGGAAAGAATCCAGATTTCATGACTTTACCAACAGAAATTTATAAACCCAAAAATCACATCCGAATAGTTACAGCGGCATCTTTATTTGATGGACATGACGCCGCTATTAATATTATGCGGAGAATTATTCAATCGACAGGTTGCGAAGTAATTCATTTAGGTCATAACCGATCAGTTCAAGAAATAGTAGACTGTGCTATTCAAGAAGATGTACAGGCGATTGCCATTACTTCTTATCAGGGAGGTCATGTTGAATTTTTCAAATACATGTATGATTTACTACATGAAAAAGGAGCAGGTCATATCAAGATTTTTGGTGGAGGTGGTGGTACTATCCTAAATGAAGAAATCAAAGAATTGCATGATTATGGGATTTCTAGAATTTATGCTCCTGACGATGGAAGAAAAATGGGTTTGCAGGGTATGATCAATGACCTAGTAAAGCAGGCTGATTTTCCAATTGGAGACAAAATACAAGCAGGATTTAATCTCGATAAAAAAAATAAAGCTTTTGTTGGAAGAGCGATATCAGCTTTTGAAAACTTTCCCGAAAAAAATCAAGATTTATTAAATGAAGTAAGGAAAGCAAGTAGCAAGGCAGTAACCCCAGTATTGGGTATAACGGGTACTGGTGGGGCTGGTAAATCCTCACTCGTTGATGAATTAGTGCGTAGATTTTTAATGGATTTTGAGGATAAAACATTGGCGATTATTTCAGTAGATCCATCAAAACGAAAAACCGGTGGCGCTCTATTAGGGGATAGAATTAGGATGAATGCGATCCACCATCCTAGAGTATTCATGCGTTCTCTGGCAACCCGGCAGTCTAATCTAGCACTTTCAAAGTATGTTCAGGATGCTGTTGATACCGTGAAAGCCGCTGGTTATGATTTAGTAATTCTTGAAACCTCAGGGATAGGACAGTCGGATACAGAAATCATCGAGCATTCGGACCTTTCTTTATATGTAATGACTCCCGAATATGGAGCGGCATCGCAATTGGAGAAAATAGATATGTTGGATTTCGCTGATGTGATTGCTCTAAATAAATTCGATAAAAGAGGTGCCTTAGATGCAATCAGGGATGTAAAGAAGCAATACAAAAGGAATCACAATTTATGGGACATAAATGATGAGGATATTCCTGTTTTTGGAACTATAGCTTCTCAATTTAATGATCCGGGAATGAACCAGTTGTACAAAGCATTGATTTCTAAGGTCAATATAGCTTACCCAGGCTTGGATAGTACCTTTGAACTCACTGCAGGAACTTCTGAAAAGATATATATTATCCCTCCTGCTAGAACAAGATACCTTTCTGAAATAGCTGAAACGAATAGGAGTTATGATGTTTGGGTGGAAGAGCAAAAAGAAATTGCCCAAAAACTATTCAGCATAAAAAAATCAATGGATACGATCCAATCTTTAAAGGTTGAGGATTCTGATAGATTGTTGAAAGAATTGGAAGAAGTTTATGCTAAAGTTGAACTTGAATTAGACCCCAAGAATAAAAAATGGATTGAGGATTGGCCTTCTGAAGCAGGAAGGTATGCTGAAGACTTTTATGTTTTTAAGGTAAGAGATAAAGAGATAAAAGTTAAAACCTATTACAGTTCTCTTTCTGATACAAAAATCCCAAAAATCGCTCTACCAAAATATGAAGCTTGGGGAGATTTATTAAAGTGGGGACTTCGTGAAAATGTTCCTGGCAAGTTTCCCTTTACGGCAGGTGTTTTTCCTTTCAAAAGAGAAGGCGAGGATCCTACAAGGATGTTTGCCGGAGAAGGCAGTCCTGAAAGGACCAATAAAAGATTTCACTATGTCTCGAAGGACATGCCGGCAAAAAGGCTTTCAACAGCTTTTGACTCTGTCACACTTTATGGTGAGGATCCTGATTACCGACCAGATATTTTTGGAAAAATAGGTAACTCCGGAGTAAATATTTGCTGTTTGGATGATGCTAAGAAACTCTATTCAGGATTTAATTTGGTAGATCCAATGACATCGGTTTCAATGACTATCAATGGTCCCGCTGCGACGATGACCGCTTTTTTCATGAACGCCGCTATCGACCAACAATGCGAGGTTTATATTAAAGAAAATGGGCTTGAAAAGGAGGTTGAAAATAAAATTAAGGACATCTACCAAAAAAACGGATTAGTACGACCATATTACTTAGGTAAAATTCCAGAAGGTAATAATGGGCTTGGTTTGATGCTTTTGGGCGTAACAGGTGATCAAGTTTTACCAAAAGAAGTTTATGAGAAAATAAAAGCTGATACAGTCGCTCGAGTGAGAGGAACTGTTCAAGCAGATATTTTAAAAGAGGATCAGGCTCAAAATACTTGTATTTTTTCTACTGAGTTTTCCCTTCGTTTAATGGGAGATGTGCAGCAATATTTTATTGAAAATGGAATTCGGAATTTTTATTCAGTTTCTATTTCAGGATATCATATTGCAGAGGCTGGTGCTAATCCTATTACTCAACTTGCTTTGACTTTATCCAATGGATTTACTTATGTAGAATATTATGTGAGTAGAGGAATGGATATAAATAAGTTTGCCCCAAACCTTTCCTTTTTCTTTTCAAATGGAATAGATCCTGAATATGCTGTTATAGGTAGGGTTGCCAGAAGAGTTTGGGCAAAAGCGATGAAGCTGAAATATGGAGCCAATGAAAGATCTCAGATGCTCAAGTATCATATTCAAACTTCTGGTAGGTCACTTCATGCGCAAGAAATTGATTTCAATGATATCAGAACTACATTGCAGGCTTTGTATGCTATTTATGATAACTGCAATTCATTGCATACTAATGCTTATGATGAGGCAATTACAACTCCTACAGAGGCTTCTGTTAGAAGGGCAATGGCGATCCAGTTGATTATTAACAAAGAACTTGGGTTGGCTAAAAATGAAAATCCTTTACAAGGTGCTTTTATTATTGAGGAATTAACCGATTTGGTGGAGGAAGCGATTTACCTTGAATTTGATAGAATAACTGAAAGGGGAGGAGTTTTAGGAGCAATGGAAACCATGTATCAAAGAGGTAAAATCCAAGAGGAAAGTTTGCATTATGAAATGTTAAAACACACAGGTGAGTATCCTATTATTGGAGTAAATACCTTTTTATCAGCGGATGGATCGCCTACTGTAACACCTGGAGAAGTGATTCGAGCAACGCAAGAAGAAAAAGAAGCCCAGATTAAAACTTTGAATAATTTGAATCAATCGCATCCTGAATTGGTGGATAATCATCTTCAAACTTTGAAGATTGCAGCCGTTAAAAATGAAAATATTTTCACCGAGTTAATGGAAGCAGCTAAATATTGTTCTTTAGGTCAAATTACGCGTGCGTTGTATGAGGTAGGTGGCCAGTATAGAAGAAATATGTAAAAGAAAAAAGTGGAATTTATAAATAGTTTTGCTGGTTTTGGCAAACCAAAAGTTTAACGAAGATCCCCATGTCAAAAAGAAATGTAACAGTTCGCATGAAAGCGGACTATGAATATGAAGCCATCAATCCACAGGGAAATGTAGTTCATATTGATATGTATGATGCGCCTGAAAAGCAGGCTCAATCCCCAATGGAACTTTTGCTTTCAGCATTAGGAAGTTGTGCATCTGTAGATGCGGTTTTAATGATGAAGAAAAAAAGAAGAACAATTGAGTCTTTTACAGTTGATGTTGAAGGAATCAGAAATGATGGCGTTCCTTCATTCTATACTGCCATTCATTTATCCTTTACATTAGTCTCTCCCGATGCCAATGAAGTTGAATTTGGTAAAGTGGTTGCACTATCTGTTGATAAATATTGTTCGGTAGCTTCATCTCTAAAATCGAAGATTACCTATTCTTTTTTAGTAAAAAAACCCTGATGAGAGTAGTTAAAGAGTTTACCCAGGAGGAAATACGCATTAGTGTTTTCTCCTGGAATAATAAGTATATTATCAAGTTTGAAATGGGGCCAATGGAGCAAACTTTCAAAGCCAGTGAAATGGATATTTTGGAAGAGAATGACCTAGAGATTTTTTGGAAAGGGGAATTTTTCGAAAAAGTGAAGCAAAGATTTCAAGAAATGGGAAAAACCTTTCGTGCTCAGATGGAAAATTTATAATTTCCATCCTTAGCATTGATTTCATGATAAAAAAAACTAAGTATTTATTTTTTATTCTATTATTACTTTTTTCTTGTAATAGAAATTTGACTCTGGATGATCTTCCTGAAAATGACCGTCTCCAAGAAATGGTGAATGATATGGAAGAAGAAATTCTTGTCTTGGAAGATGAGATAGTTGCGTTAGAAAGCTTTTATAGACAAATTCTAATAAATAAGGATTCACTTTTATTGATATCAGACAGGTC
>NZ_JAHEBC010000026.1:19535-26152 GCF_024642405.1 Algoriphagus sp.
ATTGTGAATGGGAAAGGCGATATTGTATCTGGTAAATCAACTGCGATAGAAGCGTTAAGTTTGCCTCCACTTAAAAACCATATTTACAGAGAGACTATATTATCTGATAATTTCCGGATTTCAGATTTTAACCTTTTTAACAGCAAGAGTCTTCAAGTAAGGGAAATGGCGCAGTCATTCTTATTGAAAAAGGATGTTAAATTTTTATTTGAAAATGAAATTAATTTAAAAGCTGCCCTAGCGACTCCATTCCATTTCACGGATTGGTATTTAATTGAAATAAACCCAATTGAAAATGGAAAATAAAAAAGAAAACAATCTAAGCTTTTTACTGACAACTGCGCTTGGGGTTTTCCTTGTTTTCCTTGTAATTGCATTAGGGGTAAGTTTTTATTTCGCCATTTCTGATACACAATTAGATTCCAGAAAAGTATTTTTAAGCAAGCAAACTGAGTTGGCCGCTAGGGAGCTAGAAGTAGAAATGGTGGGTTTTGAGGAAGATGTGAAAAGTTTGATGAATTTTTTGGAGGATGAAGACTTAGATGAAGAGGATTACCGAAAGGACCTTACTACCGTGTCTCGGAAAGTTGTTAATAATTATCCGGGATTGGTTGATTCTATATGGATTAGTTTTCCAGATTCTGCCATATTTTTTACTATGACTGATCGAAACGATTTCTTAAGACAGCCTTTTGATGGAATAGTCAAAGATAAATTTTCGGAGAACTCGAGTGTTTACAAAAGTAATTCCTATGGAATGGAAGTGGTTTTTGGTTTGAATCTGGAGGATTTTACCAAGCAGTTTGTCGAAAATTATTACCTGAATTCAGAAGGGGGGAAGTTTTTATTGATTGGAAATCAACTAACGGATTTAAGCCCTTCATCCCCAAAAGAGCAGATTAATTTTGATGAAAATAATCTAATTAAAATCAAAAATGATATTGCGTTAGGACTTAAAGGCATGTACGAAATGGAGTGGACCACCGCAAATGGTTCGGTAGATGGAGTCTTAGTCCAGTACCCTTTTGATTTTGGGGAGATTCTGGAAAATGCCTCACTTCTTTTCTTTATAGAAACAGAACAGCTTTCAGCGGGTGTTTATAATACATATCTATGGCTGTTCTTTGTCCTGATTTTATTGCTTTTAGGGACTATAGTGTTTTTTATAGTTTCATTAAGAAATAATCTAAATTCTCAGAGACAGCTGGAAAAGAATTCTAGAGAAATTTCAGAATTATTTGATCAGCAAAATCTTCTTTTGAAAGAGCTTAATGGGTTTGTTTATTTCCATAACCATAAAGGCGAAATCACCAGAGTGAGTGATGAAGTGGAGGAAATTTTGGGTTCGCCCAAAGATGTTTTTCTTCGCGAATTTTTACCAGATAGTACAAATAAGGATGTTGTCAATCTTAAAAAGATAGTTTATGAAGCTCTGAATTCAAAAACCTCATTACTGGATTTTGAGTATGACTACGTTAGGCCAGATCAGAAGAAAATAAGAGTTAAAATATTCGAAAAGCTAATTTTCGATGAAGAGGGTAGGTTTAATGGTGGTTTGGGGATATGTACCGATATCACGGTTCAATTTCAAGCGAGTCAGCAGCTGATTGTTAGTGAAAATCGATTGAGAACTGTGCTTGAAAATATTCCAGATGTAATTTTTATTTATGATAATCTCGGAAATGTAATAGACTTCCACGTAAAGGAGAAAATTCCTGGTTGGGATGCGTCTTCGTTAGGGAAAAATATTTCCGTTTTGCTACCACCTGATCAAAAAGATGAAACCATACTTGCCTTTGAATCAGCCCGAAAAACGGGTAAAATACAGACCGTCAATAGAAAACTAGACCTTCAATCTGGAACTAGATACTTTGAAATAAGGTACTTTCCATTGGATGAAAACCGCATGATGTCTTTAGCCAAAGATATTACGAGTCAAAAAATTTGGGAAAAGGGTTTGGTTGAAGCCATGAACGCTGCTGATGAAGCGAGTCGAGCCAAATCTGAATTTTTGGCAAATATGAGTCATGAAATTCGGACTCCCATGAATGGTTTGCTCGGGATAATTGATTTGTTGGAATTGACTAAGCTAGATGCGGATCAAAAACAGTATTTGGAAATAATCAAAAACTCTGGAAATTCTCTTTTGGGAATAATAAAGGATATACTTGATTATTCTAAAATTGAGGCAGGTAAAATGGAAATCAATAATATTTCTGGAAAGCCAGCTGAGGAGTTAGAAAAGCAAATTCAAATTTTTTATGGATTAGCTCAAAAAAAGAATTTAAAAATAAATACAGATATAGACCCTCAAGCTTTTGAACTTTTTGAGACTGATTTTGATAAGATTAATCAAGTAATCCTAAATCTTGTTGGAAATGCTGTCAAATTCACTCCAATGGGAGGAAAAGTAGATATTTCAATGGAAGTTGAAAAAATTGAGGATGACTTATTTTATTTAAAAACCAGCGTACAGGATAGTGGGATAGGAATTCCAAAAGATTTGATCCCATCATTGACAGATCCCTTTTTTCAGGTTGAAAGCTCAAGTACCAGAAGTTTTCAAGGAACCGGATTAGGGTTAGCCATCGCAAAAAGAATAGTCGAACTGATGGGAGGAGAATTGGTTATTTCTAGTGTTTTAGGGGAAGGGTCCATGTTCTCATTCTCTGTGTTATTAAAAAAGACTAAGTTAGACGCCCTTAAAGGTACCATGAACTCAGCTGATGAACGAGTTAATTGGTTCGGAATGGCAAAAGATTATCCCTTAAAATTGCTTTTGGCTGAAGATAATGATTTGAATCTTCAACTGATGAAATTAATGTTGGACCAGCTGGGGTATTCTTTCGATGAGGCTAGAAATGGTCTTGAAGCTTTAGAAATGGTGATTAATAATGACTATGATCTGATTTTAATGGATGTTCAAATGCCAGTAATGAATGGACTTGAAGCAACCAAAAAAATTAGAAAAAAGCCAGATAAGAAAAAATTATTCATCGTTGGTTTGTCTGCAAATGTTTTCGATGAAGATCAAAAGAAGGCCTTGGAAAGCGGTATGGATGACTATTTAACAAAGCCTATTCGCCTAGTTTCCTTAGCAAAAAAATTGGAGCTCTTTTACTTTAGAAAACATCAAAAACAGTATAGTGAAAAACCAAGTTGAAATCTTGGTTTTCAATTACAAGGAAGTGTTTAGATCGAAGGCCTCTAAATAATCTGCAACTCTTTTCACAAACATCCCTCCAAGAGAGCCATCCACCACGCGATGATCATAGGAGTGGGAAAGGAACATTTTATGCCTAATGGCAATCACGTCTCCTGTGGGGGTTTCTACTACTGCAGGTTTTTTGACAATTGCTCCAACAGCCATGATGGCCACTTGAGGCTGCATAATGATTGGGGTTCCGAGTACATTTCCAAAAGAACCAACATTCGAGACGGTGTAAGTTCCACCACTCAGATCATCTGCGGAAAGCTTATTATTTCTAGCTCTATTGGCAAGATCATTCACTTGTTTAGAGATTCCCACTAAATTCAATTGATCTGCTCTTTTGATTACTGGAACAATTAAATTCCCACTTGGTAATGCTACAGCCATTCCAATATTGATATCTTTTTTCTTAATGATTTTATCGCCATCAATGGAAATATTGATCATTGGGAAATCTCTGATTGCTTTTGAAATCGCCTCAACAAAGAATGGGGTGTAAGTAATCGATTCTCCAAACTTTGATTTGTATGCAGCTTTATTTTTTTCTCTCCAAAGCACAATATTAGTCATATCTGCCTCTACAAAAGAAGTAACATGGGCAGATATCCTTTTGGAATCTATCATTCTCTGAGCAATCATTTTCCGCATTCGATCCATCTCGATGATTTCGTCAGAAGCAGAAATGCTTATTTGAACTTTAGGCTCAGAGATGGAATTCACAGGCTTAATATGATTAGTATCAGATTTTCGGGTTTCTAAATAGCTAAGCATATCCTGTTTGGTAACACGACCATCTTTTCCAGTACCAGGAATTTTCGAAAGCTCTGATTTTGAAATACCCTCTTCTTTTGCAATACTTTGTACTAAGGGAGAATAAAAACGATCATCAGAAATTTTCTCTGATGGAGAGGAATTAGCTGAAACTAAAGAAGCCGTATTTTCGGGAGCTGCTGCTAACAATTCTTCTTTAGGATTTGACACTTTTACATCTATTAATGCAGCAGAAGAAGCTATTTCGCCTTCGGTTTCAATAATTGCAACAGGTGCACCTACGGCAACGACGTCCCCTTCTTTAACCAATATTTTTTTTAAAACTCCGGCATGAGTGGAAGGGACCTCAGTGTCGACTTTATCTGTAGCTACCTCTAAAACAGATTCATCTTGTTCGATGGATTCTCCTTCTTTCTTTAGCCAATTCAGAATTGTTCCCTCTATGATACTTTCGCCCATTTTGGGCATTAGCATTTCTACACTTGCCATAATCTTCTAAATAATTAAATTGGGTATATTTTCAACTTTTAAAATTAAATTTTATTGGGATTCATCCCAAACCTTTTGATAAAAATTTAATTTGCTATTTCCTGGAAAAACAAATTCTAAACAGATTTAAAACAGCAACAGCTGTCAATTGTATGTTTAACATTCTGTCCTGCGTAAGTTGCAATTTTTTTGTTTCAATAAAACCATTTCCAGCGCATGCAATCCAGACAGTTCCAACAGGTTTACTTTCCGTCCCACCGTCTGGGCCAGCGATTCCACTACTAGCTAAACCAAAGTCTGAATTAAATAGCTTTCTTACACCAGCAGACATTTCCTTTACGGTTTGTTCACTTACCGCTCCAAATTCTTTAAGAGTTTCGTCATTAACCCCTAAGATACTGTGCTTAAATTGGTTATGATAAGGAACCACGGCACCTTGAAAATATGCGCTACTTCCTGCCACACTTGTGATTAAATGTGAAACATAACCTCCTGTGCAGCTTTCAGCCAAAGCTAGGGTTTTATTACTTTTCTTCAAAAGCTTGCCAATTGCCGATTCCAGTGTTTCTTCATTATAACCATAGATATATTCTTTTATCTGGGGAAATACAAGATTGATCTGTTCTTGAATCTCTTGTTCTAAGCTTGTTTTGTTTTCACCAAAAGCTGTTAACCTGAGTTTGACATGTCCAAGAGAAGGAAGGTAGGCAAGCTTAATATGTTGCGGTAAAGCATTTTCCCAATCTCTAATAAGATCAGAAAGCCAACTTTCCCCTATACCTACTGTTTTGATAACTTGATGCACAATAACAGGTAGATCAAATAATTCAAAAAGTTTCGGTAATACAAAATCCTTGATGAGTTTCTTCATCTCATGGGGAACGCCAGGCATTGACATCCAATAGGTATTATTTCTTTCAAACCACATTCCTGGTGCTGTACCTACTTCATTTGGGACATAAGTACAACAGGATGGTAAGTGACCCTGTAAGATATTTAATGGAGTGATTTCTCTTCCTCTTCGCTTAAAAAAGCTTGTGACTGCCTCAACAGCTTCAGGGAATTCGATAATAGGGCAGCTAAAATATTCTGCCATCAAAGGCTTTGTTAAATCGTCTTGAGTGGGGCCTAAACCTCCCGTTATTAAAACGATATCTGCTCTACCTTCTGCTTTTGAGAATGCTTCAAGAATATCTTCTCTATTATCTCCCACAGTTGTTCTCCTAACAACTCTTACTCCGATTAAATCTAACTCTTGACTAATCCAGTGACTATTGGTATCTATGATTTGTCCATAGAGTAATTCATCACCAATGGCAATAATTTCTGCTTTAACAGTTTTCATGAAGGTTATTTGCTTGGTATTATCTGACTTTCGCTTTTAAAAGTATTTTGGAGAAGATTCCTGGCACAAATCTCTTTAAATAAATTGCCAATACTTCTTTGCCTCCAATATAGATTTCTTCTTTTTTCTTTTTAATCCCTTTATAAATTTGATTTGCGCATTCTTCGGCACTCATTCCATTGGCTTGAGCATCATCCATCTGATTGAGTGGTTTTCCATCTGCTGTCATAGCATTTACGGAGACATTTGTTTTTATAAAACCGGGACAAATCATTGTTACTGAAATATTATCTTCAAAATGCTCTGCTCTTAAAGAATCAAAATAGCCATGAAGAGCATGCTTGGATGCTGAATAGGAGGACCGGTATGGAGATCCTATTATACCTACAAGAGAACTTGTCACACCGAATTGTCCTGATTTTCTAGCTTTGAAATGAGGTAAAATTGCTTTTGTCAATGCAATCGTACCAAAAAAATTAACCTCCATTATTTTTCTATCCACTTCAAGTTTAGTCTCGATAGCTAGTGATCGCTGACTAATTCCTCCATTGTGAAACATTATGTCTATTTGTCCAAAGAGATTAATAGCTTCATTAGCTTTTTCAAGAACTTGATCTGTATCAGCAAGGTCTAGGGGTAAAACCGCACAATCCTCAGGAAATTGGCAGGTTTGCATCACTTCATTGAGATCTTCCTTCTTCCGGGAGGATAGGATAACAGAATAGCCCTCCTTTGAGAATTTTCTAGCTGTAGCAGCACCAATTCCGGAGGATGCTCCAGTAATCCAAATGACAGGTTTCG
>NZ_JAHEBC010000027.1 GCF_024642405.1 Algoriphagus sp.
GATGTAAGGATGACTTATGATGATGAGAATTTATACTTGTTGGTTGAAAATTTTCATGCGGTTGAAGGGCCTTACATGGTAGAATCTCTTCGTCGTGACTTTTCCTTTGGCAAAAACGACAACTTCTTACTCTTCATGGATCCATTTGATGATTTGACAAACGGCTTTTCATTTGGGGCAAACGCTGCGGGTGCGCAATGGGATGGGATCATGTACAATGGTGGAAGTGTGGATTTGAGTTGGGATAATAAGTGGCGATCAAAAGTCACTAACTACGATGACAAATGGGTTTTTGAGGCAGCAATTCCTTTCAAATCGATTCGCTACAAAAAGGGAATTACCGAATGGGGAATCAACTTCTCTAGATTGGATTTGAAAACCACCGAGAAATCTGGTTGGGCACCCGTCCCACGACAATTCCCATCTGCTTCTTTGGCCTATACAGGTTCACTAATTTGGGACCAGGCACCTCCACAGACAGGAGCAAATATCTCGGTGATTCCTTATGCTTTGGGAGGAATCAGAAAAGACATTGCCGGAGATGGAGATACAGAATATCGGAGAGAAGTGGGCCTCGATGCTAAAATCGGACTGACTTCCTCACTAAATTTGGATCTAACAGTCAATCCGGATTTTTCCCAGGTAGAAGTGGATCGACAAGTTACCAATCTGGATCGATTTGAACTTTTTTTCCCTGAAAGACGACAATTCTTTCTTGAAAATGGAGACCTCTTTGCCAGCTTTGGGTATAGCACCATAAGACCATTTTTCTCCAGAAGAATCGGCTTAAATGCTCCCATCCAATTTGGTGCTAGACTAAGCGGGAAAATCAACAAAAACTGGAGAATAGGTGCCATGAACATGCAAACTGGGGAGGTGGAAGAAGATGCATTGCCTTCTCAAAACTTTACGGTGCTTTCTGTCCAAAGACAAGTTGGAGCAAGATCCAATATCACTGGTATGTTTATCAACAAACAATCGTTGAATTATAATCCTGATCCTGAGGCGGAAAAGCCAGTCTATTCTCAGTTTAATCGAAATGCTGGATTGGAGTATAATCTAGCTTCTGCGAATAATCTTTGGACCGGAAAAGCTATGCTGATGAAAAGCTTTGGACCGGATAATCAAGGAAATGGATTCGTTCATGCAGCCAATCTTAAATATGCTTCGGGAAATTTGAGTTGGAACTGGGAGCATCAATATGTTTCTAAAGATTACACCGCAGAGGTAGGCTATGTCCCAAGAAATGGCTTTTATAAAATCAATCCTACGGTAGACTATCTGTTTTTCCCAAAAAGCAAGAAAATCCTGAATCATGGCCCCAGCTTAGGAACCACTTTCTTTTTTAATACGGATGGAGAAAAGACTGACAACATCACTTTATTAGCTTACAAAGTCAAATTTAGATCACAAAGTACATTTATGCTTTGGGCAAGTAATGACTATGTCAAGCTTCAACGTCCTTTTGACCCAACCAATTATAGTGGTGACACTTTGGCTACAGGAACAGAGCATCAATGGTATTCATGGGGTACAGAATACACCTCTAAACCTCAAAGCATTTTTACCTATGCATTTACAACCAGAATGGGAGGATATTATGCGGATGGAGAGCGATACAATGTCAGTGCAGAATTAGGCTACAGATTCCAGCCCTATGTGAGCATTGCCATGAGTGCCAATTACAATGAAATCCATTTACCGGAACCTTGGAACCGTACCAATTTCTGGTTGGTGGGACCAAGAATCGATGTGACCATGACAAATACGTTATTTTTCACGGCCTTTGTGCAGTATAACGAGCAGATCGAAAACATCAATTTAAATACCCGATTCCAATGGAGATTTAAGCCAGCTTCTGATCTCTTCTTGGTGTATACAGACAATTATTTACCTGCTCCATTTTACACCAAAAATCGATCGCTGGTGTTGAAATTTACTTATTGGTGGAATGTGTGAAATTTTACAAAACTGATGACTAACCCACTAATCAAAAATCAAAAGATTAGTTAACTTGAAGGACGATGATTTTTCTAACTATACTTCTTCTATGATGCTAACATTAAATCCTTTGAAATTAACCCTCTTTTTTGGAGTAATTGGCTGCTTATTATTGAATCTAGAAGCGAATGCGCAAAAGCTTCCTAAACCTCCAACCAGTCCAATTGTTAAAGGTCAAATCATTGATAAAGATGCTTCTCCAATACCAGGTGCAACAATTATAGTAAAAGGAACTACTACTGGAACTGCCTCTGATTTAAATGGATTTTTTGAATTAGATCTTACCAAATTCACTGAAAAAAAGGTCACTTTGGTTATGAGATATATTGGCACAGAAGTCAAAGAAGTAGATGTGGTTCTCAAAGACCTTCCAAAATCTTACGGACAAATCAAACTGAATGATGCAGTGTTGCAGGATTAGAAGTTTTTTTTTGAAAAATCCAATCTTAAAAATAAATTGTACGTACTTTTAAGTAAACCATACGTGCAATGAATAAGAAACTCACTTTATCTCTCAATGAAGCTGTCATAGAAAAGGCAAAACTTTATGCCGAAAACACTGGAAATAGCCTTTCGGGACTGGTAGAAGACTATTTTGAGAAATTAACCGGTTCGTATTCTCTTCCAAAAGTTTCTGAAAGGCTCAAAGCAATCGCAGGAAAAATAGAATTACCTGACAATTTTGATGAAGATGTGGAGTTAAGGAAAGCAATGGAAGAGAAACATTTAAAATGAAAATCTTCCTTGATACAAATATCTTAATTGATCTTCTTGCCAATCGTCCACCTTTTAGTGCAGAAGCATTAGAAGTTTTCAGATTAAGTGAAGAGGGTAAAATTCAACTTTTTACATCCACCCACTCCATAGCAACAACTTATTATATCCTGAAAAAATCTGTCAGCGAAAGTCATTTACGCCATTTGCTTTCAGAACTTTCAGAATTTGTAACTGTCCTCGATATCACACAAACTATAATAAAATCTTCATTAAAGTCTTCTCACAAAGACTTAAAAGATGGTATTCAAATCGGATGTGCAGAGTCAGTCGGTGACATTGCTTACATTGTAAGCCGTAATTTAAAAGATTTCAAAAACTCCACCATTCCTGCAATTTCAGTACAGGAACTTCTCTCCAAAATTGATTAAATATCAGAAACATGAAAATTCGATTCTTATTCACAACTTTGGTTCTTGTCTGTTTTCAATCGATTACCGGATTTGCCCAGCAAAACTCAGAAGACCTCACCTTAGATAGAATTTACGCTTCAAGTGAATTTAGACAAGAAAGCCTCCAACCATTGCAATGGATTGAAAATGGTGCAGCTTATGTCACTGTGGAAAACGGAAATGAATTGACCCGTTGGGATAGCAAAACTTTGGAAAGATCTGTTTTTGTTCCGGGATCAACTTTAACTAGAAATGGTGAACCAATAAACATCGAGTCTTTTAGTCTTTCTGACGATGGTAGCAAGGTTTTGATTTTCACTAATTCCAGTCGAGTTTGGAGATCCAATACCAAAGGAGATTACTATGTTTACGACTTGAATTCAAAAAACTTGAAGCAATTGGGGACTCAATTCGAGCCTTCCTCTTTAATGTTTGCCAAGTTTTCTGCTGATAATTCAAAAGTCGCGTATGTTCAGAAATTCAATTTGTACCTAGAGGATTTTGCTTCTGGACAAATCACTAAACTAACTACTGACGGAACAGATAAAATCATCAATGGTACCTTTGATTGGGCTTATGAAGAGGAATTTGGAAAGCGGGATGGTTTTCAATGGAGTCCAGATGCCAAATACATTTCTTATTGGCAGATAGATGCTTCCGAGATCGGAACTTTTTTCATGATCAATAATACCGATTCAGTCTATTCAAGACCTATTCCATTACAATACCCAAAAGTAGGAGAAGAGCCTGCAGGAGCTAAAATAGGACTAATCGATTTGTCTTCAAATCAAACCAAATGGATTCCTGTTCCTGGGGGAGAAAAAGAAAATTACCTTCCCGGAATGCAATGGGTCAATGCCGATTTGCTGCTTATCCAGCAGATGAACAGAAAGCAAAATCTTTTGACGGTTTGGACCTACCAACCCTCCACTGCCGAACTTAAAAAAGTATACAGTGAATCAGAAGAAACTTGGGTAGACTTAGCTTATCCAGACCTCTCCAGATATGGCTGGAGTGATAATAGTTTGCCAATAGTGGATGAAGGAAAAGCATTTCTTCGCATGACTGAAAATGATGCTTGGAGACATATTTACAAAATTGAAATAGCTACAGGAAAGAAAACGCTGATCACACCTGGTGATTTTGATGTCGCTTCTTTTGGTGGGGTAACTGACAAAGAAGTTTATTTTATCGCTTCTCCAGAAAATCCTACCCAGCGGTATTTGTTCGCAATTGATTTAGAAGGAAAAGGAAAACTAAGGAGAATTACGCCGGAAAGTTTTGCTGGTGTCAATAAGTATGATATCTCTCCAAATGGACAGTTTGCGGTACATAATCATCAAAGTACTTCCGAACCAATGACTATTCAACTAATAAGTCTTCCTAAGCACGAGACCATAAAAAATTTAGTAGAAAATACTGCTTATAAACAAAAGCTTGCAAGCCTAGATTTACCGGAAATAAAGTTCGAAAAAGTCACAACTTCAGAAGGCGTCACGATGGATGCAAGAATAATTTACCCGGTTGATTTTGATGAAAATAAAAAGTATCCAGTTCTGTTTCATGTTTATGGAGAGCCTTGGAGTACAGTTGCCACAGATACTCAGGTAGGATTATTCAATATCATGCTTGCTCAAAAAGGCTATGTGATCATCGATATGGATAATCGAGGCACTCCTACTTTAAAGGGCAGTGCCTGGAGAAAAATCATTTACAGAAATATCGGAAAAGTAAATGTCAAAGATCAGGGTCTTGCTGCCAAAGAAATCCTAAAACTTCCTTACCTAGACGAGAGTCGCGTGGCAGTTTGGGGCTGGAGTGGTGGAGGTTCTATGACACTAAACCTGATGTTTAAATTCCCGGAAGTATATCAAACTGGTATGTCTGTTGCATCTGTATCTAACCAGTTGATTTACGATAACATTTATCAAGAAAGATATATGGGATTACCGCAGGAGAATCTAGAGGATTTTATTGACGGTTCACCTATCACCTATGCCAAAAATTTGGAAGGTAACCTTTTGGTAGTTCATGGGACTGGGGATGATAATGTCCACTACCAAAGTGCTGAAATGTTAATCAATGAGTTGATCAAACACAATAAGCAGTTTCAGGTAATGCCTTATCCGAACAGGTCTCATGGAATCAGGGAAGGAGAAGGAACGTCACTTCATTTGTACACCTTATTGACAAATTATTTGATGAGGAATACGCCAATCAACTAACTTATTGCTCTATTGAATTGGCATCAAAGGTGATAATTTCCCCTTCCTCTATATCAACTTTAATTTCGATCGGGTTACAGCAAATCTCGCAGTCTTCAATATACTGCTGGGTTGAAATCGAGGGATCAATCAGCATGGAAATCTCTACAAGGCAATAAGGACATTGAAAGAAATGTTCGAGCATTTTCTAAAGTAATCAATTACTTTTTCCTTTTCAACTGACGGAATTAACGTTAATTGAGTCAGTCGACTGACTGAATTTACATTATTTAAGGCCTTTTCGTAACCCTCCGTGACCTTTGCGGTAAATTAAAACATCATAAAAAAACCCTCGAAGCCTAAACTCTCCGAGGGTTTTAACCGAATTATCTTTTTTACACCTCCACAGGCGCATCGATATTTTTAAAATAAACCTGCTTATCTGCATCCAAATCAACCAGAACAGCAGAGTCATTTTTGATATATCCTGAGAGGATCTGTTTTGACAGCTCATTCAAGATCAATCGTTGCATGGTTCGCTTCAGTGGTCTTGCACCGAAATTCGGGTCAAACCCCACTTCTCCTAAGTAATCCAAAACTTCCTTAGTAGCTTCGATTTCTATGTTGGCCTCAGAAAGTCTCTTCTGAATTTCTTTCCATTGAATATCTACAATCTTACGAATGATCTTTTTATTCAACGGCTCAAACATGATCACTTCATCTATTCTATTCAAGAATTCAGGCCTCACAGATTGTTTCAACAAATCAAATGCTTCAACTTTTGTCTTCTCCATCACCTCATCTTTGTTCCACTCATCAATTTCAGCAAAGCGTTCCTGAATCAAATGAGAACCAATATTGGTAGTCAAAATGATGATCGTATTCTTGAAACTAGCAATTCGACCTTTATTATCAGTCAATCTTCCATCATCCAAGACCTGTAGCAAGATATTGAACACATCAGGATGTGCTTTTTCAATTTCATCCAGTAATACCACAGAATAAGGCTTTCTTCTAACAGCTTCTGTCAATTGACCACCTTCATCGTATCCTACATATCCTGGAGGCGCTCCTACCAATCGGCTGACTGCATGTCTTTCCTGATATTCAGACATATCAATCCTAACCATGGCATTTTCATCATTGAAGAGATACTCTGCTAAAGCTTTTGCTAATTCAGTTTTACCAACTCCTGTAGTACCCATAAAGATGAAACTACCAATCGGTCGTTTCGGATCTTGCAACCCTGCACGACTTCTTCTAACCGCATCCGAAAGAGCTGTAATCGCTTCTTTTTGACCAGCAACTCGCTTCCCTAATTCTTCTTCCAAGTGCAATAACTTCTCGCGCTCAGATTGAATCATCTTAGAAAGAGGAATTCCAGTCCATTTAGAAACTACCGCAGCAATATCTTCCTGATCCACTTCCTCTTTTAACAGAGGAGAACCAGCCTGCATTTCGGCTAATTGCTTTTTGAAAGACTCAAGCTTTTGTTCTGCTTCGCCAATTTTACCATATCTGATTTCAGCAACTTTTCCGAAATCACCGGCTCTCTCAGCTTGCTCTGCTTCCAACTTATAATTGTCGATCCGTTCTTTTTCTCGTTGAATTCCAGTGATCACGGCCTTTTCGCTTTCCCACTTCGCCTTCACACTGTCTCTCTTTTCTGCAAGTTCGGCTAATTCCTTACTTAAAACCGTCTCTTTATCTTTATTCTTCTCTCTTCGAATCGCCTCACGTTCAATCTCCAGCTGCATGATTCTTCTGTTCAACTCATCCAATTCCTGAGGTAAAGAATCAATTTCCATTCTCAATTTAGCTGCTGCCTCATCCATTAAGTCAATGGCTTTATCTGGTAAGAATCGATCGGAAATATATCGCTGCGAAAGCTCCACAGCTGCAATAACTGCATCATCCTTGATCCTCACTCCGTGGTGCAACTCGTACTTATCCTTGATACCTCTAAGAATTGAAATCGCGTCTGCAGCATCAGGTTCATCGACAATCACCGCCTGGAATCTTCGTTCCAAAGCTTTGTCTTTCTCGATGTATTTTTGGTATTCCTTCAGCGTGGTAGCTCCGATCGCATGGAGTTCTCCACGAGCCAGAGCAGGTTTCAATAGGTTTGCAGCATCCATGGCTCCTTCACCTCCACCACCAGCTCCAATCAGCGTGTGAATCTCATCAATGAATAAAATGATTTCACCTTCCGCATCAGTCACTTCTTTGATGACTGCTTTTAATCGCTCTTCGAATTCACCCTTGTATTTGGCTCCAGCTACGAGCAATCCCATATCCAAAGAAATCAAGGTCTTGGATTTTAGATTTTCAGGAACATCACCGGAAACAATTCTTTGAGCTAAGCCTTCCACTATAGCAGTTTTACCTACGCCAGGTTCACCCAATAGAATTGGATTGTTTTTGGTTCTTCTAGCCAATATCTGAAGCACTCTTCTGATCTCCTCATCGCGGCCAATCACAGGATCAATTTTCCCTTTCTTGGCCATTTCATTTAGGTTTTTAGAGTACTTCTCTAATGCCTGATATTTACTTTCTGCGTTTGGGTCGGTCACTTTATTGCCTTTTCTAAGTTCTTTAATAGCTTCGATCAAAGGCTTTTCAGAAATCCCCTGATCTTTCAAAATCTTTGAAGCAGGATCTCCTGCCGCTAGTATGCTCAATAGTAAATGTTCAATAGCCACATACTCATCCCCAAAGGTTTTAAGATAGTCTTTTGCTTTGGTCAATACCTGATTGGCGGCATTACTTAAATAGGGTTGCTGTCCTCCACTTACCTTTGGTAAACGCTCTAATTGCTCATCTAACTTTTGACTGAGCAATTGTTTATTAGCACCGAGTTTTTTGAATAAAAACTCGGTCACATTTTCATCTTCTGAGAAAATCCCTTTGAGCAAATGTGAAGGCTCAATATTAGGCTGACCTGCTGCTGATGCCAACTCCACCGCTTTTTGGATCGCCTCCTGAGATTTGATAGTATATTGTTTGAAATCCATTATAGTTGGTTGTTTAAGTTTCTAATTTTAAAGGTCGGTTCAAGTCAATTCTTCACTTTTCTTTCCAACTTAAGCCCGACTTTCTCTAATTAGCAAATCCAACTCCAAGTACATTTTCCAGTCATAATGACCGAAAGTGTGTTAGAATTTTAAAAAATTCGGAATTATTGACAGGGAAAATCAAGAATGATGGAAGTAATAATCATTTAGCATGTGAACCATTAAAGAATGGATCATTTTACTTTGACTCCTTTTCTTCCTCCACAAATCCCAAATCTACCTTTAGTTTTGGATTTTGCTCACTTAGTTTTTCTACCAAACCCCTAGAGACTTTGGTTTTCCAAAGATAAGCACTTTGAAGAGCTGGAAGTTTTGCTAAAAGATTAAGCGTTGAATCACCCACTCCAGTGTTGTAAAGGTTGATTGATTCAAGATTCTTCAAATTTTCTAATGAAGAAGTCCCTTGATCATTTATGGAATTATTATCTAACAAAAGCCGTGTCAAATTAGGGAAGCCCGAAATTATCTCGAGCCAAGCATTTTCAATATCCGCATCTCCTAGATCAAGCCATGTGATCTGTTCTTGAATTACTTTCAAAGCCTCAATTTTTTCCTTGGTTACTTTTCCTAAAGCAACAATTTCCAAAAAATTATTTTCCTCGGATAGACTTGAAATTCTAAAGCCTAGTTGCCTAATTTCATTTAAGGTTTCTTCAGGAACCTTAGCCACTTCAATTTTTTCATAGTGGGCTTTTCTTCGAGTGGAAAGGCCGTAGGAAGACTCCAATAAATCCTTGATTTCTATTGGGATTTCATCATTTGTTACAGCTAGTTTTTGATCTGTCCCATTTTCAATCCAATACTTCAACAAAGTGATTTCCCCATAGGATAAACCAGCTCCTTTTGGAGGCATATACTTTTTACTTTTAGGATCCAAAGTTACTCTTTTATACAATTCGCTGGAAGAAGGCGATCCTTCTTCAAAAGCGGGCCCTGTTTCTCCACCTTCCATTAAGTCCGTTAAGGACGTTACTTGAAGACCACCTTTTTGAGTTTCTGAATCATGACATGAGGCACATTTCTGAATGAGAATAGGTTGAATGATATGATCGAAAACAAGGGTGGAGTCCGCATCTTCAGGAAAGGTCAATCCATTATTTTCAAGCTCTGAATTAATAAAAAGATCTTGAATTAACTCTGGAGCATATGTAAAAAGGTAATTCTCACCATGAGTAAGATTTCCGCCTAAGTGACCTGTAATTGAAATACAAATCACAGAAGCTGAAATAATAATCCCCAGCTCTTTTTTCTGATTTTTTAAAGTAGCGTCAATGAAATCAATTTTGAGTCTGGATTTAAAGGAAAGTCCTTTTTTACTTTTATCGAAGTAGCCCAAAATCAAAAAGATCGAACTTAATGAAAGTAGGGCAACTACAATCCCCAACAATCTGTGCCAAAAAAGACTTCCTTCCGGATAACCTCCCTCATTTGCAAGAAAAAGTCCTAATACAACAGAGGCAATGGCACTTATAGTACTTAGCAACAGTACCAAAGGAATAGCTTTACTTAAAAATTGAAATTTTTTAGAAAGAGAAAGAAAAAAAATTGCAGCTCCTAAAAGGATAAAACCAATGGGTAAATGAACTGTTAGTGAGTGAAAACGCCCAAAAAATAAGGTGGCATCAGATTGTAATAATATAATCAGCATATGTATAAAATTGACTTATTTAAAGATAACATTTGTACCTTACTTTTATGTATTCCAAATGCATATTGATTAAATTAAATCTGAGCCTACAACCTTAATCATGTTCAATTTTTTTAAAACAAATATCCTCCTTTGTGTCCTCATATTTTTATTATTCTCCTGCGACAAATCTGTAAATACAACCAATGAAAGTATAGCAGAAGAATTCCTATGGGAAGATCAGACGGAAATCTATCTCCCAAAAACCGGAGAATGGACCAATCGGGTTGAAGTTGCAGACCTAAATAAGGATGGATTAGTGGATTTGATCTTTGCGAATGGCGGGGATTATTCAGAGCCGGGTGTTTTGGAGTCTAGTCGAATATTCCTGAATCAAGGGGCAGACACTCCTTTCAAGGAAATTACAGAGCGTGTTTTTAAGGAAAATAAGTTTTACGCAAGAGTGATCAAAGCAAAAGACTTGAATAAGGATGGCTTTATGGACCTTGTTGTTGGAAACACTTTCCAAACTCAAACTGAGTTGTATTTTGGAACTGAAAATGGGGATTTTACCCGTGCAACTAAAACGAATCTCCCTCAACTTCTCGCTAGCGTAGGAGATTTGGAATTTGGTGATGTGGACGACGATGGAGATCTGGATATCATCTTATCTGATTGGGGGGCAGGGTCCAATATGAATAATGATGGCGGCAGAACCATACTTTGGATCAATGATGGGTTCGGAAAATTTGAAGACGCAACTACCTCCCAAATGCCAGAAATCTTGATTCAATTCTCTTGGGATCTGGAGTTCATTGATTTTGATAATGACTTTGATCTGGATATCGCGATTTCCTGTAAGCGATGCGGAACAAGTAGAGTTTTTGTTAATGATGGTTTAGGTAACTTTCAAGACCAGCGAATGCTACCAGCATACACAAACAACTACGAGTTTGAGGCCATGGATGTAAATAAGGATGGATTCTTGGATCTTGTCACTGTCAATGATGGCGAAATAGTAGATCAAAATTCATGGTCAAGGAGAGAGCATATTTTCTTGAATGACAGCGCAAAAAGATTTATTGACGCCACATCAGTACTTTGGATGGATAAAGACAATACCGGTGAAGACGATAATAATGTGGCTTTTTTAGATTTTGACTCAGATGGCGATCCCGATTTTATCTTGAGTTCACTTACTGGTGAGGATAGGTTACTCGTGAATGATGCAGCAGGAAAATTTGAACTTCGAGAATCTATTATGTCTGGACCTCCTACTCCTCACACACTCTCTTTGGTGTTTGCTGACATCAATAATGATTACAAAATGGATATAATTATGGGGCAAGGAGAAGGAGAGGAATTAATTGAAGAACGGATTTTTATAGGTAAAAATATTATGCCTGACACGGCCAATCCCATCATTTCTCATTTTGAGATTCAGGCAGGTCCAGAAGGAAAATCTAAACTAAAAGCCAGAATTACGGATAATAAAAGTCCAAGTATGCCTCAAGACTGGAAGTCTGTTATCGTAAGGGTGAACGCTGAAGAAATACCCATGAACTGGTATGGAGAATATTTATGGGAGGCTATTTTACAAGATTTAAAATCTGAGGATATTATAGAAATCTGTGCGACTGATGCCGCGGGAAATCAAACTTGCTTAAAGGTTAAATAGTCGACTCTATCAACTCAAAATATCTTTTACCACATTTCCTTCAACATCTGTTAATCTAAATCTTCTACCCTGGAATTTATAAGTTAAACGCTCATGGTCTAATCCCATTAAATGGAGCAAAGTGGCATTCAGGTCATGGACGTGGACGGGATTTTCGACCACGTGATATCCGAACTCGTCCGTTCTTCCATAAGTCATTCCCTTTTTCACACCTGCACCAGCTAATAGCATGGTATAGGCATCTGGATGATGATCTCTCCCAAAATTATCCTTAGTCAATTCACCTTGGGAGAAGCAAGTTCTTCCAAATTCACCACCCCAGACAACCAGAGTATCCTCCAAAAGCCCTCTTTGTTTTAAATCCATAATCAGAGCAGCACTTGCCTGATCAACCTCTTTTGCTCTTTTTCCAATATATTTTGGCAAATCTGAATGATGATCCCAACCTCCATGATAAACCTGAATAAATTTTACCCCTCGTTCTGCAAGTCTTCTTGCCAATAAACAATTGCTCGCAAAAGTCCCTGGCTTCTTGCTGTCTTCTCCATATTGCTCATAAATGTAATCCGGCTCACCCTTCGTATCAACTACTTCAGGAACCGAAGTCTGCATTCTAAATGCCATTTCATATTGAGCCATTTTAGCTTTGATCGAAGGATCTTCCCAAAACTCAAAAGCTCCTTCCTGCATCTTTTTCAAATAATCCAACTGCTCTCTTCTAGCAGATTCGGTAACTCCGGGAGGATTTGTTAAAAAAAGAACGGGATCTTTACCACCTCTAAAGCGAACGCCTTGATGCTCTGCAGGCAAAAATGCACTGGAATACAATCCAGCAAACCCTCAAGTCCTTCTGTTTTCAAGACGATAAAAGCAGGTAAATTCTCATTATCTGAACCTAGACCGTAACTGATCCAGGAACCAAAAGAAGGTCTTCCAGGAAGTTCTGACCCGGTATTGGTAAACATCTGTGCCGGCTCATGTTGAACGGAAGCAGTATGCATGGATTGAATTTTGCAAAGCTCATCGGTAATCTTGGACATATTTGGCATCAAATCACTCATCCACATCCCACTATTACCGTGCTGTTTAAAGTTAGATCTTGTTCCAACCATAGGCAGAGAATTCTGAGCAGAAACCGTCCCAGTAACCCGGTCTCCTAAAATGCTAGAAGGAAGATCTTGTCCACTCATTTTGACTAATTGAGGCTTATAATCAAATAAATCCAGTTGAGAGGGCGCACCTGCCATGTAGAGATAGATAATTCTCTTTGCCTTGGGTACAAAATGAGGTTTATTACCAAACGCAAAAAGTGAAGTCGGATTCAGCAATGATGCAAGTGAAACCGCACCTATGCCCAAGGAAGTTTTTGTCAAAAACTCTCTTCTAGTTACTGGTGTATGTATATGATTATGTCCCATGATTACCTTTTCATATAGGTTTCATCAAAATTTAAAATTGAATTTGCAACCACGGTCATGGCTGCGGTTTGGGTTTTATCGAGCCTAATATCTCGAGGCAATTCACCCACTGCCAATAGAGAATCTGCTAACAATGGATTTTCCTGAAAATGCTTAAATGCACTCTCATAGTGTTCTCTTAAGGTATTCAGCAGTCTCTCGTTTGGAGTTACTCCGGTTGCCAATCGGAAACTTAGTTTGAGCCTTTCCTCCAATGATTCTTTCTCTTTAATTACCCGCTCAGACATAAATCGAGAAGCTTCCACAAATTGTGGTGCATTCAAAAGATTTAAAGCTTGCAGCGGCGTATTTGTATTTACTCTTTTGGTAATGCAAATCTCCCTATTTGATGCATCAAAAGTGACCATATAAGGAGCCGGGGAGAATCTTCTGGTAAAAGTATAGAGACTTCTTCTGTGAAGGTTTGTAACCGTATCTTGCTTGTAGCTATGAAGCCTAAAAGAGAAATCTCCCAGCTCTTCCCAAAGACCTTCCGGTTGATAGGGTTTCACACTTGGCCCACCAATTTTTTTGTTCAAAATCCCACTTGAGGCTAATGCATTATCTCTTATAAATTCTGCAGGCAATCGATAGCTACTGGATCTAGAATAGAATTTATTATCAGGATCAGCCTCATATTTTTCTGAATCAGCAAATGAGGATTGCTGGTAGGTGGCCGACATCACCATTAATTTCAGCATCTTTCTTAAATCCCAATCACTCTTCATAAATTCAGAAGCTAACCAATCCAATAATTCCGGATGTGTAGGTAAGTCGCCTTGGATCCCAAAATCTCCTGAAGTTTTCACGATACCCGTTCCAAAAATCATTTGCCAATACCGATTGATCATGACTCTAGAAGTAAGAGGATTTTGAGGATTAATCAACCATTTGGCTAATCCTAATCGGTTTTGAGGATATTCTTCGGGAAAAGGCAACACATTTTCAGGAGTACTTGGCTTAACCTCCTCTCCATAATCATTATAAATTCCTCTTTTCAAAAGATAGGTTGGTCGTGGCTTAGGCATATCTTCCATGACCATAACTTCCTGAACAGCACCTAAAGTCGAAACCCTTTTCTTCCTCAAATCCTTAATCTCATTTCTTAAGGCAATGGCTGATTTTTCCTTGGATAGAAAATACTCCTTCTTTGATAAAGCAGAAACTGGTGCTGGATTTGATTCACCGAGTATTGACATTTCCATTTCTGAAAGCGCTCGATCAAACAGCTTCACTTCATCCATTTGACCTTTAAAAATGCCTGGGTCGAACGAAAATTCCCGGTAACTTTTACCCATTCTCAATGGAAGTGTATCCAACTTTGCGGTATAATCATGAATCGGCAAAATGCTTCTGGTAAGCTTATCGGTCAGAATCTTTATCACTTGTTTTTTTCCATTGACAAACAATGAAACTCCGGCAGCTTGTCCTGAGCCGTCATAAGTAAAACCAACCTGAGACCATTGAGCAGGCACTATCTGCTCGGTTGTTATAACTTCTATATAGTCATCAGGTAAACGGTGGATCAGTCTTATGGAAAGGTGGTTGGCAGAATCCAAGAACAGTTCCCACCCACGATAAAAGCCTCCAAAGTTGGTACTATTTCCGATAATATTTTTAATATGCTTGACTTCTTCCTCCTTGAGATTGATCCATAAACTTGTTGAATAAGATTCGTATTGATCAAAAAATCCAACCTTATTTAGACTGACATAATCGTAATCATCATCAAAAGAAACTCCATTTCCTTTTTTGCCTTTCACCAATTCTACCCCAAGCGTAGCCTCAGATATTTTGTTTTGATCTAGAATCAGAACTTCTTCATATTCCTTTTTCTTGCTTGCAACTTTTTTTAGAGAATCAATTTTAGCTTTTTCCTTGGCGGTTTTTGTCTTGTATTCTTCTGCTTCCTCTTCTGCAAACGGATTATCTTCTTTCCTTTCCCGCTTTATTTTTTCTTTTGTTTCAAATGAAAAAGTCCCTATCTCATTTTCAAAAGTTCCGACTTTTGAAATATCTGCAACATAATCCTTGATATCGCTCGCTTGAAGTTTCTTAAGAGCTTCTTCCTTTTCTCTGATCATTTGATCTAAGGAATCTAAGGTTTGCTTCTGCTTATCTTTAAAAAGCAATAAGGTTG
This sequence comes from Algoriphagus sp., assembly GCF_024642405.1. Lineage (GTDB taxonomy): Bacteria > Bacteroidota > Bacteroidia > Cytophagales > Cyclobacteriaceae > Algoriphagus. The sequence continues at coordinate 15,348 of NZ_JAHEBC010000027.1, forward strand.
GTGGTCTATTTAGATCTGTTGGTCCTAATCCAAATTCGTCAACACTATTGAAAAATGCTGAAAGTTGGAAGAAATTCTTTTGACTGATTGGATCAAACTTATGATCATGACAACGGGCACAACCCACCGTCAGTCCCAAAAATGCTGTACCAGTTGTGGCGGTTCTTTCAGCGACATATTCAACTCTATATTCTTCTTGAATAGACCCAGCAGAAGCTTCCATTGGATTGAGTCTATAGAATGCAGTGGCAAGTTTATCTTCAGCAGTTGCATTTGGTAATAAATCTCCGGCAACCTGTTTTGTAATAAAATCGCTGTAGGGCATATTGCCTTTAAAGGCTTCTATTACCCAATCTCTATAAGGCCACATTTCTCTATATCCATCAAAAGATACTCCATGGGAATCCGCATATCTCGCAACATCCAGCCATTCCATGGTTAATCTTTCAGCATGTTCTTGTGAGGAGAGCAGCCTATCCACTACTTTTTCAAAAGCATCCTTCGAGTCATCCTTCAAAAAATCATCAATTTCTTGGATCGTAGGAGGCAAACCGGACAAGTCCATTGTCACTCTTCGCAAAAGCCTCTCTTTATCAGCTTGAGGATTAGGCTCTAAACTTTGCCTGATGAGTTCGGATTGAATAAAGTTATCAATGGAATTATTTCTTTTCCAATCTTTATCTATTTCAGGTACTTCCGGCGATTCAACTTCAATAAAAGACCAGTGCTCTTTCCACTCAGCTCCTTGCTCAATCCATTTTGCGATGGTGGCAATTTCTTTTGGTGAAAGATAAAGATTGGATTCGGGGGGAGGCATTATTGTTTCAGGATCAAGGCTTATCATCCTATGAAACACCTCACTTCTATTGAGATTTCCTTTTGAAAAAGCTCTATTGCCAGAAGCCAATTTTAAAAATGCTTCCTCTTCAACATCTAATCTTAATCCAGCCTTTCTCGATCCTTCATCAGGCCCATGGCAAGCATAACATCGATCTGCCAGAATGGGCTTGACATGAAAGTTATAATCGATTTGATCTGGCAAATCAGAATATTCCAATTCCACCTCTTCGGGAAGAGAAGGCTGGCAACCTGAATTAAAAAAGAATCCTAAGATGGATAAAACACAAATCAGGATTCTTGATTTTGTACTCAAAAAGGTATTTGGGTTCATAAAAAAATATTTATATACAATATACCGATAATATGCTAAGGCATTGAAAAATAGAGAGATTAATTTCTTTAAAAAGTACAATAGCGCAGTGGATTTCAAAAATATTTGTAAAAAAAAAATCCTCATTTTTGAATGAGGATTTTAGTAGTTTATTTTCCGTCTGATTTCAATAATATTTCGGCAGGTGGAGCTTTTTTATTAGTTCTATGGTCTGGATGAATAAATGTGTGGAAAAACAATCGGATATGATATTTTTCCTGAGTTTGAAATATATTCGTCATCCCATCTGTGATATCATAAATAGTTTCTGGATTTTGTTTTTCCAACCACTCCTGATCTAAACTTTTAAACATCCTTTCAGCAGGAACTAATGCATCATCATTTTTTTGGATATAAACTGGAAGAGCTACTTTGCCTTCTTTTACTGTCGCCTTTCCCATAAAGCAATCACTTTTTCCTTGATTCAAAACAACAAAGACTACTTCATGTTCTCCATCAGGAATAAAGTCTGAACCTCGCTCATGGAAAGCTATGTAATAATCTGAATAGCACCCTTGAACTCCCTGAGAAAATATACTTTCTTCCTGTGCAATAACTCCTGAAATCAAGAGAAAAAACAACAATACAGTGCTGAAAAACCTCATATTCTATTACTTTAATTGAATTATATAAAAATCTATGATCTGAAAATCATCCTTTTTTGTTTTAAATAAAAATCTAAAAAGAAATTTCTTTTTAAAAAAAGAAAACCGTTTAGACTAAATAATTTTCAAATTATTCTTGACCTCTCGCAAAATCCTCCACAGCCTTCCAAACTCGGAATACATTTTTATAACAAATTTTCTCAATATCTTCCTTGGAATATCCTCTTTTTAGAAGTTCAGCAATTAGATTTGGATACATTGACACATCTTTCAAACCGGTCGGCAAGGAATCTCCCACTCCGTCAAAATCTGATCCTAATCCAACATAATCCACTCCTACCAAAGCTACGACATGATCGATATGATCCGCCACTCTTTGAACAGTTGGAAAAGGATTATTCGCTGCAGTATATTCTGATATATAAGCTTGTGCTGCAGAGTCGCTTCTGCTCATATTATTTTCTGCTAGCCAATTGACTATATGTTCTCTGACTTTACTACTCCCAGATGCATAGGCAGAATCAATGAAACTTCCTCCAAAATTAATCATCATTACTCCGCCGTTTTTAGCCATCGCTTGGATTAGTTCATCACTCATGTTTCTTTCAAAACCAGGAGTAAACTTCCTTACAGATGAGTGAGAGGCAATGACTGGAACTTGCGTGATAGCTAATGCGTCTTTGAAAGTATCATCAGAAACATGGGATAAATCAACCATAATCCCAACACGATTCATTTCTTTGACTACTTGTTCTCCATACTCACTAAGTCCATTATATAGCCTTACAGTATCATAGCTACTATCGCCAATCAAATTTGCCTTACCATGAGTCAAAGTTATATAGCGGATTCCACGATCATAAAAATACTCTACATTGGCAATATCATCCTCCAATCCAGCACCATTTTCCATTCCCATTGGAAGAGAAATCTTACCAGCTGCAAAATTAGTTTCTATATCGGATGGACTGTATGCCATCGCAAATTGATCGGGGAAAGTCTTAGCCAATCTCTCTGTCATCAAAATCAGGGAGTCTGCCAAAGCTTTCGATGCACCTGGTATTTGCTGGTTTCCTGCAGGAATATAGATAGACATAAATGGAGCATCCAGCCCCCCCTCTTTTGATCTTGGGAAATCAAAATTCCCACCGTCTGTTCTCACAGAAACATCTAGAATTTCTCTTTGAAGGGTAAATCCACCTACCTTCATTCGATATGGAAGGTCTACATGACCATCAACCATGATGGTACTTTGTGCCATTTCAGTCGCAACTTGAAGTCGCTCCGCGTCACTCATGGCCGTATAATCTATGGTAGTTTCTTTCGGCTGACAGGCCCAGGCTATCAAGCCAATCAATAGATAGGAATAGTTCTTTTTCATAAATGTTGGTGGTTTATAAGTAAGAAAGATACTGGGTTTTGTCCAGTACTTGAAAAAAAATCCATAAAAGGAATTTCATTGCAAATAAAAATAGTTTTGGCAGGAATCAAGAAACCGTATTTAAAAGATTTCACACATAATCCTTAACTTTTAGTATAAATTCCACCACACTATGAAAAACACTTCCCTTCTAATATTTCTAGCATGTCTTTTTTGGGCATGCCAACCTAACAGAGATTCTCCTACAGTGAGCATCAAAATCAGTCCTGAACTTGAAACTGGACTCAAAGATGGTAGACTGTTGATTGTATTTTCCACTGACAAAGAAAGAGAACCAAGATTCTCGATTTCTGATGATGCTTCGACTGCGCAGGTCTTTGGAATGGACATTGAAGATTTCAAACCTGGTGATGTGATCAAGTTGGACCCAAAAAGCTTTGGTTACCCAATTGAAAATATGGAAGACCTAGAAAATGGAACTTATCAAATTCAAGCTTTCCTAATAAAATATGAAACCTTTATTCGAGCAGATGGCCATACAGTAAAACTAGCTATGGATCAGGGTGAAGGAAGAAAATGGGCTAATACTCCCGGGAATATTTTCTCTAGTCCCATCTCCTTTGATTGGAAAAATGGAGAATCTATTGAATTGACAATCGATCAGGAAATCCCACCTATTAGCGAGCCTGAAGACACCAAATACATCAAGCATATCAAAATGAAATCAGCCTTGCTTTCTGAGTTTTGGGGAAGAGATATGTATGTGGGAGCTCATGTTCTTTTACCTGAAGGTTTTGATGAAAACCCAAATCAATATTACCCATTAATGGTTTTTCACGGTCATTTTCCAGATGACTTTGGGGGATTTAGAACGAGTCCTCCGGACCCTGATTTATCGGAAGATGACTATTCTGCGAGGTTTGGAATATATGGTTATGAAAAAATCCAACAACAAGAAGCCTATGATTTCTATCAAAAGTGGATTTCTTCTGATTTCAAAAGATTTATTATCATAGAAATACAACATGCCAATCCATTTTATGATGATAGCTATGCAGTGAATTCAGAGAATCTTGGTCCTTATGGCGATGCCTTAACTTATGAATTGATTCCATACATTGAAAATCAATATAGAGGGATAGGTGAAGGCTGGTCCAGATTTCTATATGGTGGTTCTACTGGAGGTTGGGAAGCGCTAGCTGCCCAGGTATTTTATCCTGAGGAATACAATGGCTGTTTCGCTGCTTGCCCTGACCCAATAGATTTCAGAGCTTTTACAACCGTAAACCTATATGAAGACAAAAATGCATATTACAAGGAAGGAGAGTTCAAGAAAACCCCAAGACCAGGACATAGAGATTATTTAGGACATGTCTCCTCTATGCTAGTGGACATGAATCACCGAGAGCTTGCCATAGGTGGTACGCAAACTCGTTCTGGAGAACAATTTGACATTTGGCAAGCTGTTTATTCTCCAGTAGGAGAAGATGGATATCCAAAACCAATTTGGGACAAAAAAACAGGGGAAATTGACCCTGTTGTTGCTGAGTATTGGAAAGAGAATTACGACCTTCGATATATTATGGAACGAGACTGGGGCACTTTAGGACCGAAACTTGAAGGAAAAGTAAATATCTATTGTGGTGATATGGATAACTATTACCTCAACAATGCTGTTTATTTAACTGAGGCATTTTTAGAACAAACTGAAAACCCATATTATAATGGAGAAGTAGCTTATGGGGATCGTGCTGAACATTGCTGGAATGGAGACCCTACCATTCCAAACTACATTTCACGCCTTCGCTATAACACACTTTATCTCGATAAAATTGAAGATAGATTGAAAGCTACTGCCCCATCAAATTTTAATCAACAGAATTGGACAATCACTAAAAATTAAACTGAAATGAATAATTTATTTAAACCTTGCCTTTTTGGAATTGGAGCAGGTCTTTTGTTCGCACAATGTAGCCCTCAAAAAACAGAAGAAAGTTCTGTGATTGAAACTATTGTAGTAGAAGATGCAAAAACTCCTACTCTAACCATGGTTTGGGAAACTCCTGAAACTTTGACCACATGCGAATCAGTTCTCTACGATGCAGCTACAGGAACTATCTATGTTTCTAATATTGAAGGAAATCCAACTGATAAAGATGGAAAAGGATCTATTTCCATTATTGATAAAGAAGGGAAAATTGTTAATCAAGATTGGATCACCGGATTAAATGCCCCGAAAGGAATGGCGATTTCTAATGGGAAATTATATGTAACTGATATAGATCGGTTGGTTGAGGTTGATATTCAATCCGCAAAAATTTCAAACACTTACCCGGTGGCAGGAGCCGAATTCTTAAATGATGTAGCAGAACATGATGGCAAAATCTATTTCTCTGGTATGAACAAAGGGTTACTACATGTTTTGGATGGTGGTACTATTTCTACAATTTCAGAGGGGAATGCCTCTCTCAACGGAGTAGCTTTAGATGACAGCGGTAAAATCTATGGACTCGATGGATCTGGCCTAAAAATGATAAATTCAGATGGTTCTTCAAGTGTCATTAACTCTACAGTAACAGGAGGAGATGGATTAATTATTCTTGGTGGGGGTAATTTTGTGGCTTCTAGGTGGGTAGGAGAAATTTATTTTGTCAGTGGTGACGGTGAAACTCTCTTGCTAGATACGAAAGATGCCGGATCCAATACAGCAGATGTAGGATTTATCCCTGAAGAAAATTTGGTTCTTGTTCCTACTTTCATGAAAAATAAAGTAGTAGCATATAAACTAGACTATTAATCAATAGTTCGGTTTAGAAAAGCTTTTCCGAAGGGGGCTTTTTTCTAACCACTTATCAACAAAGTAAATCGATGTATCAAGTTTCTATCTGCCTTATCTGATATTTTGTCCGTATCTTGTCAGAAATTTATACGTTAGGTAAGGTATAGTTCTATTTTAGACCTTTCCTTAGGATAAATTCAAACACTTCACCCAAAGAAGTATTTAATATGAAAAATATAAAACCAATAGATTACGAGCTAGAAAAAAACATGGAAGTCATCAGCCAATTAGATGACTTAGTGGGAGACGCTGTGGATAATATCTTAGTGGATCCTGAAACATGCTGGCAGCCATCAGACTTTTTGCCTGATTTTGGTAATCCAGACATTCATGAAGAAATAAAATTATTGCAAAAGCGAGCAGAGGGTATTCCCGATACGGTTCTGACCTCTCTTGTTGGCAATATGATAACTGAAGAAGCTCTTCCATCCTATCAAACATATTTTAACTTATTGGAAGGTATAAATGAGGAAAGAAGTTTATTATCACCTTCAGGATGGGTCAGGTGGTCAAAAGCTTGGACTGCAGAAGAAAACCGTCATGGTGATCTTTTAAACAAGTATCTATATATGACTGGAAGAGTAGATATGAAAGCTGTGGAAATCACAATTCATAGATTACTCAGCAATGGATTTGATCCTAAATCCGAAAGCGATCCCTATCAAGCTATGATCTATACTTCCTTTCAGGAAAGGGCAACCAAAATATCTCATGTGAATACTGGTAAACTTGCTGATAAAGCTGGGGATCCAGTGCTTTCAAGAATCTGTAAAACAATTGCCGGTGACGAAGCAAGACATGAGAAAGCATACAAATCTTTTATGTCAAGCATTTTTGAAATTGATCCAAACGGAGCAATTTTAGCATTTGAAAAAATGATGAAGAAACAGATTGTAATGCCTGCTGTGTTAATGGGAGAAGGTGGACCAAATCCTTCTATCTATACAAGATTTTCTGAAATCACTCAAAAAGTGGGAATTTACACAGGTTGGGATTATGCTAAAATTATCGATCACTTGGTAAATCTATGGAAAATTGAAAGTCTTACTGGCTTGAACGACGTAGCTTCTAAAGCACAGATTTATCTTTCAAAACTATCTGAAAGATATATGAGAGTTGCAGACAGAATGAAAGCCCCTGAAGAAGTACAATTAGCTTGGTTAAAATAATAACCTTTCAAACTATTAATACTTGTTGTAGAAACCTCTTCGGATTTGAAGAGGTTTTTTTTTGATACCAATTCCATACTATTCTGAAAATGCAATAAATTCACCAATTGCTTCTCAAAAACCTGATAAATGAAATCTTTTCTACTGTCTCTATTTTTCTTCATCCAATTTGGAATTGGATATTGTCAAATTGAATTAAAAATCAATAAGGTTCGACTTAACAATTCCATTCAAAAACTTTCCACCTATGGAAAGAATGAGGCTGGGGGTTCGGACAGAGTAGCTTATAGCGAATATGATCGAGAGGCCAGAAAATATATCAAAGATCTGATGATAAAGGCTGGTCTAGAAGTTTCAACAGATTTTGCAGGTAACATCATTGGGAAAAAAGCAGGGTTAAATCCAGCTTTAAAACCTATTGCTTTTGGATCTCATATCGATGAAGTGCCCAATGGAGGTGATTATGATGGTCCAGTTGGCTCATTAAGCGCAATAGAAGTAGTACAAACCTTGTCTGAAAATAATTGGCCCACCCGGCATCCCTTGGAAGTAATAATTTTCACCAATGAAGAAGGCGGGGTTATAGGAAGCAGGGCTTTAGCTGGTCAATTAAGCAATGAGGCTTTAAAAATAAAAAGTTCAAGTGGCTTAACTCAATATGAAGGAATAAAAGCAGTCGGTGGTAATCCAGATCGAATCTCAGAGTTAAAAAGAAATTCTGGGGACATTGCCGCATTTCTGGAACTACATATTGAGCAAGGTGGAAATCTTGATAGAGAGGGGATTGACATTGGAGTAGTGGAAGGAATCGTTGCCATCGAATGGTATGAATTTACCTTTAAAGGCCTTGCAAATCATGCAGGAACTACCCCAATGGATATGAGAAAAGATCCAATGTTACCTGCCTCCAGATTAGTTCTTGCTGTCAATGAAATCGTAAACTCCTTTGATGGAGCCCAAGTAGCAACAGTGGGAAAAATAGAGGCTTTTCCAGGCGCCGGGAATGTGATTCCTGGAGAGGTAAAATTGAACGTTGAAATCCGTGATTTATCTTCTGATAAAATTCATCAGGTTTACCAAGCCATCGAGAAAAAAGCTGAAATTCTAGCTCAAGAAAGTGGGACAACAGTAAGTATTAATCATATCGAAGTGGCTAGTAAACCAGCTTTAGCAAATCCAGAGATACAAAAAGTAATAGAATCTTCTGCAAAAGAGTTAGGATTGAGTAGCAAATATTTACCGAGTGGAGCTGGTCATGATTCACAAGAAATAGCAAAATTTGCCCCAATAGGTATGATTTTCATTCCGAGCAAAAATGGGATTAGTCACTCTCCTCAAGAGTACTCCTCCCCAGAAGATATTTCTAATGGGGCAAATGTTTTATTGCACACTATTCTAGCTTTGGATCAAAAATTGAGTTCAAATAATTGACATTTAGATACATTAAAAAAGAAATCAAATAAAGCATCCTTAATAAATACCAATTAATAAAAATTTAATATGATTATCCGTAATGATACCATTTACGATATTTTCTTTGCTTCTGAGGTTGGAAGACCGATGGCGTCCCGATAGTTATCTGGGAGACCGAAGCGGCTTTAAACTAGTGTTTACCATATTTTAAGTCAATTTGGGCCTCTTACTGGTGCAATTAAGGATATAAATAAAATTTAATTTTTATAATACAAAATCAATAAGGAAACAGTAAATATTCCTCAAACCTAGGAGTCATTTAAACTCTTTTCGCAATTTAAAAAACATGAATAAAACGCATATAGAAAATATCACACTTTCATTTCTCCAGCTTTCAGATTATCAAGAGCTCAAAGAGGCTATGATTGATAGCTATCAAACAATGTCAGAAGCTTATTGGAGAGAGGATCAAATCGCAGCACTTTTCGATAAATTCCCAGAAGGTCAGGTAGTCATTCGGATAAATGAGCAATTAGCAGGCTGTGCCCTTTCTATTGTTGTAGACGAAGATCATCTAGAGGGAGAGCATACTTATAAAGGAATTACCTCAAACTTCACTTTTGACAAGCACGATAACGATGGAGATCTCCTATATGGGATCGATGTCTTTATTAAACCTGAATTTAGAGGATTGAGGCTTGGAAGGAGACTTTATGATTACCGCAAAGAGCTTTGTGAAAAACTTAATTTAAAAGGGATAGTATTTGGTGGAAGAATCCCGAATTACCACAAGTACGCAGATAAAATGACTCCTAAAGAATACCTGGAAAAGGTGAAGTTAAAAGAAATTTATGATCCGGTATTAAACTTTCAACTTGCTAATGATTTTCATCCAACCCGAATAATGAGAAATTATTTGGAGGGAGATAAGGATTCCAGTGAATTTGCGGTTTTATTAGAGTGGGATAATATCTATTATGAAAAGCCTTCTAAAAAAGCTTCTACAAATAAGACGATTGTCCGATTAGGTCTCATCCAGTGGCAGATGCGCTTGTATGAAAATCTTGACGAACTCATGCAACAAGCTGAGTATTTTGTTGACGCAGTTTCCGCTTATCGTTCAGACTTTGCTCTTTTCCCGGAATTATTCAATGCTCCGTTAATGGCTGAGTTCAACCACTTGACCGAAGCGCAAGCTGTTCGTGGACTTGCAAAATATACCGACGAAATCGTCAAAAGATTCTCTAAACTTTCCATTTCTTACAACATCAATATCATTACCGGATCGATGCCTAAGATCAAAGATGATTTATTGTATAACGTAGGTTTCCTATGTAAAAGAGATGGTTCAATAGAGCATTATGAAAAACTTCATATCACGCCATTGGAATCTAAAGTTTGGGGAATGCAAGGAGGGAATTCTCTAAAGGCTTTTGATACGGATTGTGGAAAAATTGGGATCCTTATTTGTTATGATGCTGAGTTTCCCGAACTGAGTAGAATTTTGGCTGAGCAAGGAATGGATATTCTCTTTGTGCCCTTCCTTACAGATACTCAAAACGGCTACTCAAGAGTGAGAAACTGCGCTATGGCAAGAGCTATTGAAAATGAGTGTTATGTAGCAATGGCAGGAAGTGTAGGCAACTTGCCAAAAGTTCACAATATGGATATGCAATATGCCCAATCCATGGTAATTACGCCCTGCGATTTCCCATTCCCAAGTAATGGAATTAAAGCCGAAGCCACTCCCAACACAGAGATGACACTTATTGCTGATGTGGATTTATCCCTTTTGAAGGAACTTAATGAATTTGGAAGTGTACAAAATTTGAAAGATAGGCGAACCGATATTTTTGAGCTTAAGCAGATTTCAGGAAAATGAAACAGCCAATTTTTGAACTTTTTCTGGAATTATTCTATTTCGTGTATATACATCTAATTTACTCTTGCTATGTCTCAAATAAAAAAAATCCATAAAGCAGAATATAGGCCTATTGCTGATTTGATAACTTACAGTCCAATGCCTACCAATCAACTAAGGCAGATTGATCCATTTATTTTTTTAAACCATCATGGTTTCCAGACTTATCCTTCACCAAATAGAGGATTACCTTTTGGACCCCATCCCCATCGTGGGATGGAAACAGTTACTTTTATTCTTGAAGGTGATATCATGCA
>NZ_JAHEBC010000214.1 GCF_024642405.1 Algoriphagus sp.
TAATTCATCTGGATAAAGGACACCATCCTATTTCTTTACATGCCACTGAAATCAAAGGATCAGAACTTCTTGATTTCAGGTTACTTGTATTGGAAAGAATTAAATAGAGTTAGAAAAAAAAATTGAAAAACTGAATTAAAACCAACCCCTCCCCTTTGTAACAGAAATTCTTACTGAATTTATTTCCAAAGCTGCTAATGAATAAAGTCTTGTTCAATTTTATTTAGATAAAAGCATAAACTATCCACCTAAACAAATGATGAATTAAGAGGTTGATGATATATGTAACAGTCTTTTGAAAGGCTGTTATTTTCATATTAATTAAACAAAAGAAATAAGCTTTGAAGAATTATTTGATCGTAGGAGCATCCTCTGGAATAGGAAAATCTTTAGCGAATAAATTAGCAGAATCAGGACACCAAGTATTTGCCACTTACAATGAGCATCCAATTGAAAATGACTCACCGAATATCAGCTATTCTCAATTGAATGTAATAGACGATGAATTGGACTTGAATTTCTTACCAGAAAAACTGGATGGAATTGCCTATTGTCCTGGAAGTATCAACCTCAAACCATTTGCGAGGATCAAACCTGAAGCTTTTATTGAGGATTTTAACCTACAAGTTGTAGGTGCCGTAAAAGTACTTCAAGCTGTAGCTTCACGTTTAAAAGCTGCAGAAAATGCATCTGTAGTCCTATTTTCTACTGTAGCAGTTCAATTAGGATTCAATTTTCATAGCCAAGTAGCAGCATCGAAAGGAGCAATTGAAGGATTAACAAGATCCCTCGCCGCAGAATGGGCTCCCTCTATTCGAGTAAATGCAATTGCGCCTTCCATAACAGACACGCCTTTAGCCAGTAAATTATTGGGTTCGGATGAAAAAAAAGAAGCAAATGCACAAAGGCATCCGCTGAAAAAAATCGGGTCTCCAGAAGATATTGCTGAAATGGCTACCTTCTTGCTTTCAAACCAATCCTCTTGGATGAGTGGGCAAGTGCTTCATGTAGATGGGGGAATGTCAAGTATTAAATAACTAAAGAAAAAATTATGTTCGGATTGTTTAAGAAGAAATCAAAAATCGATTTATTGAACGAGAAATATCAAAAACTTCAACAAGAAGCCTATAAGCTTTCAACTGTAAACAGAACTGAAAGTGATAGAAAACAAGCAGAGGCAGAGGAAGTATTGAATGAAATAAAAAGCCTGGAGCAAAGTAAGCCCTAAATGAGAATTCTTCTGGCCGGTGCCTCCGGTTATATCGGCAAAAGATTACTACCCGTGCTTATCGAAAATGGGCATCAGGTGATTTGTTGTGTCAGAGATGTAAGTCGGTTTAATCCAGAGCCAGAGTTAACATCTCACATCGAGGTGATTGAAGTTGATTTTTTAGATAGAGAATCACTTTCTAAAATCCCCAAGGATTTAGATGGTGCTTACTATTTATTGCACTCCATGGCTTCTTCTTCCGATTATGAGACTTTGGAACTGCGATGCGCTAATAATTTCAGGGAAGTTATTGGCAAAACAAAAGCAAAGCATGTCATTTATTTAAGTGGAATTATCAATGAAGATTCCCTTTCCAGACACCTCGAATCCAGAAAAGCCGTAGAATTTGAGCTTAAAAAAGGAAAGTATCATTTTACCACTTTGCGCGCAGGAATAATTATAGGTTCAGGAAGTGCCTCCTTTGAAATCATTCGGGATTTGGTAGAAAAACTTCCCATTATGATTACGCCCAAATGGCTAAGCACCAAATGCCAACCCATTGGTATTGCAGATGTTATTGAATTTTTGAGTAAGGCAATTTTCAAGGAAGAAGTCTATGATCAAAGTTTCGATATCGGAGGTCCGGATATTCTTACTTATAAGGAAATGTTACTAGGTTTTGCAGAAGCAAGGGGTTTGGAAAGAAAAATTTATATAGTTCCGGTAATGACACCTAAACTCTCCTCCTACTGGCTATATTTTGTTACTTCTACCTCCTATAAATTAGCAACAGCTCTGGTGAGCAGCATGAAAGTGGAAGTAATTTGTAAGGATAATAGAATCAATGAAATTTTAGGAATCAATCCTATCGATTACAAAACTGCTTTAAAGAAAACACTCTTTAAAATTAAGGGAAATGAAATTCTTTCAAGTTGGAAAGACTCATGGAGCAGTGGTGTTATCGATCAAAAAATAGATTTAAATCTTTCGGTGCCAAAATTTGGGTGCTTTAAAGATGAGCGTACCATTGAGGTAAATGATATCGAGCGAGCAAAAGATAAAATATGGCGAATTGGTGGTGATAACGGATGGTATTATGGAACCTGGCTATGGAAGATTAGAGGGTTTTTGGATAAACTTTTCGGTGGAGTAGGATTAAGAAGAGGAAGGACGCATCCATCTCGGCTGATGCCCGGAGATGCTTTAGATTTTTGGAGAGTTCTATATTCCAACAAAGAAGAAGGGAGATTATTGCTTTTTGCAGAAATGAAACTTCCAGGAGAAGCATGGCTAGAATTCAACCTCAAGGATAATGTGCTAAAACAAACTGCTACTTTTCGGCCAATGGGCTTATCAGGAAGATTATACTGGTATTCTGTTTTGCCTTTCCATGGATTTATTTTTAAAGGCATGCTGAAAGAGCTTGTCAACTGAGGTAAATTAATTTAAAGCCATTTATACCTTCTCTTTTTTAAAAATTTATTTCGCTCTTAACTCTTTAGAAAATCAAACAGCAAAGTAATTCCACATTCTATTTTTTTATTTATTCCAAAATGCGATTTTTTTTGAAATTATATCACTTTTCAATGAAACTAAAAATAAAGTATTAAGCATAAAGATATTACACAATCAATTATTTTTCAATTATTTAGGTGTCAAATACACTATATATAGGATAAGTTTTGTATTTGTAATTTTTTTATTACAAATTATACTATATCGATAAATCAAAATGAATTTATTTGATTTATCAAATTCATTTTTTTCAATTTTTCTTTTTTGCTTATGAAACAGTTTTTCTTTTTAGCTGCATTATTATTGACTTGGGGTGTAAAAGGCCAGTCTATTTCCGGAAGGGTACTTGATCCATCAGAAAGCCCTTTATCTTTTGCGAATGTCTTATTACTAACCCCCTCAGATTCCTCTTTGATTAAGGGCGCCGTTACTGATACCTTAGGCAACTTTGTGATTTTTGATGTACCAGATGGAAACTATCTTATTTCTGCCTCCATGATGGGATATAAACAAGTTTACCTACCTCCTATTTTGGTAGAAAGGAGTGCCCTTGAAGGAGTTACTCTTCAGCTAGAAGAAGATAGTCAGCAACTTGATGAAGTGATGGTTGTAGAGAAAAGGCCGTTCGTTGAACAGTACATTGATAAAATGGTAGTCAATGTTTCAAATAGCATTATCGCGAGTGGCTCTACGGCTCTTGAAGTGTTGGAAAAAGCTCCCGGGGTTACCATCGACAGGCAAAACAATTCACTTCGATTACGCGGGAAAGATGGAGTAATCGTCCAGATGGACGGAAAGCAAACTTATTTATCGATGGAAGATCTAGTTATTTTGCTGAGTACCATGTCAAGCGATAATATTGATCAGATCGAGTTGATCACAAACCCTTCTGCTAAATATGATGCGGCGGGGAACTCAGGAATCATCAATATCAAATTGATGGAGAATAATGATATAGGTACAAATGGATCAATTTCAATTGGAGCTGGTTCCGGGCGCTTTGACAGAGAGAGAGGAAGCTTGCAAATTAACCACCGTGCTAAGAAAATCAATGTGTTTGGTAACTATAGTGCGAATGCAGGAGGAGGATATTTTGATTTGGATAGTAGACAGTTTATTGAAAACAGGGGACAACAAAACTACATTGACCAAAAGACCTATATTGTTTTTGATAATTGGGGTCAAAATGCAAAAGCAGGAGTAGATTATTTTTTAGGAAAAAACACGACAATTGGAGCGGTTTGGACAGGTTTCTGGAGTAATAATGGAGAAGATGGAACTGCCAGTAGCGATTTTGAAAGAAATGAAGGCATTAATTACTTAGAAACAAGCACTGCTAAACAAATCAGCAGCATCTCTACAAACAACGTAGGCAACCTCAATTTCCAACATAAATTCGGTGAAAACGGAGGCCAGCTTACAGCGGACTTTGATATTGGTCAATTCAAAAGACAATACTCAAATACATTACAAACTGATAGTCATACGCCCGAGGAACCTACTCAACCTGGGCAGGGTCTCATAACTGAAATGCCGACTACTATCACAATCAGAACTGCTAAAGCTGATTATAGTCGTGTTGTTTTTAACAATTGGAATATGGAAGCGGGTCTTAAAACTGCTTTTGTAAAGAGTGATAATGATTTGACCTTATCTCAGGGAGAAGAAGGAAACCTAATTGTAGATCCAATATTATCCAACCATTTTATTTATACTGAGAATGTAAATGCTGCCTATATCAGCTTTTCCGGTAAACTAGGTGAATCCACACAAGCACAAATGGGGCTAAGGGCAGAACATACAATTTCTGAAGGAAAATCTCTGAACACGGAAAGCACAGTGAAAAGAAACTATTTAAATGTCTTTCCTAGTGTTTTTATCTCTAATAAACTATCCGAAAACCATACACTAGTTCTCTCCTATAGTTATAGAATAAATAGACCCAGCTACCAATTCTTGAACCCAGCCCGATCTTATGTTGATCCCTTTTTATACAGCCGAGGAAATGCATACCTTCAGCCAGAATACACTCATTCCCTTGAATTAAAGCATGGTTTCAAGGACAAACTTTATACCTCAATAGGTGCAAGTTTTGTGTCTGATTTGATCTTTTACCTCATTCAACCAGTAGATAGTATTCGTACAGAAAGAACTCCAGATAATGTAGGCACCTCGCAATCCTATAATATTACTATGAGCTATCCACTTGCAATCACGAAAGGGTGGAATGCCCAATTGAATTTTACGGGACTTTATAGCCGGTTTGATTACCTCTATCAGGAAAATCCTATTATTGTGGAGCAAATTTCTAGTAGGCTAAACATGTCTAATACTTTTGCATTCCAAAAAGGCTGGACCGGAGAATTAACTGGATGGATTAGTTCACCCTCTATTCAAGCTCTAGCTCGAGCGCCTTGGCTGGGTTCACTTGACGTTGGTATCCAAAAATCATTTAGCCCAAAATTCAAAGCCAGAATGAGTATCCAAGATATTTTTCATACCAATAAGTTTATCGGTAAAATAGATGTCCCTGGTTTCAATTCAGACTATTACCTCCAATTTGATACGCGGGTTGTCATGATTAACCTCACTTATACGCTTGGTAATCAAGATCTGAAAGCAGCTCGCCAGAGAAAACTTGGATCAGAAGAGGA
The DNA here is from genome assembly GCF_024642405.1 of Algoriphagus sp. Lineage (GTDB taxonomy): Bacteria > Bacteroidota > Bacteroidia > Cytophagales > Cyclobacteriaceae > Algoriphagus. The sequence goes on from NZ_JAHEBC010000214.1 coordinate 5,380, forward strand.
ATCTCAGCGAACAAACTAAATAGAAGGTAAATTTGAGGATTAATTGACTAATTTTTTTTTATAAACCATAATATTGGATAGATATCCCTGATAGTACTTTAGAAGAAAAAGATCGATTCTTAAAAAACTGTCAATCTCTGGTAAAAGGAGTTATTGGTAATTGAAATTAACAAATGAGTATTTTACAATAAACCTATTTTCTTCCATTGAAGACTGACCCTTTTAAAAATAGAGTTCGATTCTAATTATTTCCTTTTCATTCACTGTCAAAAAAAGCGTATTTTAAGCATGACTTTTAACTTTTAGATTTAAATCATGAAAAAAACACTTCACGATCATCTTAGCCCCTCCACTGGACCTAAAAATATTCTTTCTTTAGATGGCGGTGGAATAAGAGGTGCCTTGAGTCTAGGGTATCTTAAGAAAATCGAAACTATCCTTCAGAAAAAGTATGGAAATGATTACCTGATGTGTGATCATTTTGATTTGATTGGTGGGACATCCACCGGCTCTATTATCGCTTCTGCATTAGCCATCGGAATGAAAGTAGACGATATCAAAGATCTATATATGGATCTTGGTGGGAAGATTTTTGGTAAAAAACACAACTTCTGGAATCCTCTTCAAACCTGGAAATTTTTGAAAGCAGGTTATGATTACTCCGTTTTGGAAAAATCCCTAAGAAGTGCATTTGGAGAGATTACTTTAGGCAGTGATGAAATCAAAACTGGATTATGTGTCGTTGCCAAAAGAGCTGATACAAACAGTGTTTGGCCATTAATCAATCATCCTCAAGGAAAATTCTTTGATACTAGTTTAGGAAAAAATAAGAATATTCCTCTTTGGCAGGCTGTAAGAGCAAGTAGTGCTGCACCTACCTACTTTGCTCCCCAAATGATCGATGTTGGTGATGGTCAACAGGCCGCATTTGTCGATGGAGGGGTAAGTATGGCAAACAATCCAGCAATGACTCTATTGATGGTAGCTACGCTTAAAGGGTTTCCTTTCCATTGGGAAATGGGAGAAGATAAAATGACTGTTGTTTCTGTTGGAACAGGCTATAGTGTCTTCCATAAACAAGTTGGGGAAATCAAGGAAGCCTGGCTTAAAACCTGGGCTCAAAATGTACCGGATATGTTGATGCAAGATGCAAGTTGGCAAAACCAAATTATGCTACAATGGCTCTCTAATTCTCCGACCGCTCATTATATAGATATGGAAATTGAATCTTTACGGGATGATTTCATTTCAGGGAAACCCTTGATCAAGTACCTGAGATATAATTTTGCCATGACCGAAAAT
>NZ_JAHEBC010000215.1 GCF_024642405.1 Algoriphagus sp.
GGTAACTCCAGATATGACAACATTAGGCAAGATCATCGGTGGTGGAATGCCAGTAGGAGCTTATGGAGGTAAAAAGGAGATTATGGAATTTGTTTCTCCTTCAGGGCCTGTTTATCAGGCTGGAACGCTTTCAGGAAATCCTATTGCCATGGCAGCGGGATTGGCTATGTTGTCACATTTAAATGAACATCCTGAGGAATATGCAAGGTTGAATCATATCGGTGAATTAATCTCCGATGGGATTGTAGCTATCAATAATGAACTAGGCTTAAACTTCACTGTGAATAGATTGGGAAGCATGTATTCTTTGTTTTTCACGGATAATAAAATTTTTGATTTTGATTCAGCAAAAAAATCGGATACTGAAATGTTTGGTAAGTATTTTCAAGCCATGCTCAAAAGGGGAGTTTATTTAGCTCCTTCTCAGTTTGAAAGTTTATTTCTTTCGACGGCTTTAACGGATGAAATCATCCAAGAAATTTTAAATGCTCATCGAGAGAGTATAAAGGAAATTATGAAATAATGTAAAACCGGCGATAGCCGGTTTTTTTGTTAAAAAGTGATGAGTGAAATGTAAAGTTCAAGTAGAGTAGCCACAAATAGTGTAATAAAATAAAATAGACCTAAGACCCAAAATTTTAGCAAAGTCTTAAACCAGCCTTGTTTTGATACATTCAAAAGCGATAAATAGGCATAAGTTGATACCCAGATAAAACTAATAAAATACACCAGGACAACACCTATTTCTGTTTCAAACATCCAGAGTATTCCTAATCCATAGATTAAGTAGGCAAAAGAATGAAGATGAAGGCCATGAATGAGATGCTCTACATAAAATTTACCAGTTCTGAAATAAAGAATCCGAAGAAAAAAGGCAAATAATGGTAGCAAAAGAAACATCATTATGGGGAGATTCTGAATGGCACTAGAAATGAAGAGCCCTGAATTTGCCACAAATCTTCTTCTTTGCTCCGAGCCTAGTCCAGGAAAAATATTGAATGAAGTTTTTGATATAGCAGTATCAAAGGCAGAATCCGGAATTTCAAGATCTACTGCAAGTTTTCTTAATTCCCTCCAGTCTCTTTTACCACGATTGATTGAATCTTCAATTATTTTATTGATATCTTCAAGATCACTGGCATTCATTTGGGTAGAATCCAGGTTTAGCCCTAATTCTTTCAGTTCATCCAAACGGCCTGATTTATTAAGAGAATCTAATTTTTTTCCGGCATCAAAATTAAATTTCACCATTCCACCTGAATCTTGATTGATTTGCTCTGGATTGATAGATTCAGACATGATTCTATCCACCACATCTTTAGGTATAGCCAGGGCTGCCACGAAAAAATAAAATAGAGAACTTATTAAATAGAGTCGGATCGGATGGATATACTTTTTTCTTTTACCTTCATTGAAGGTGTTTGTCAGTTTACCAGGGTGAAGGAAAAATGCCGGAAGGGTTTGAAAAAAAACCGTTTCAAAGTTTAGATAGTTAGATATAAAATCCTTGACAAATCTTAATATTGATACTTTCTGATCAATATTTTCTTGTCCACAGTTGGAGCAAAAATTATCAGATTTTGAAAGTTGTTTTCCGCAATTAAGACATTTATCTAATTTCCTTGAGTTTTTCAAAAGGCAGAGTTTTAAAGGAATTTAAACCATTCAAGCTCAAAAAAAAAGTATGCTATCAACATATCCCTTAAATTCGCAACAAAACAAAATGTAGTATGTCAGTAAAAGTTTACGGAATCAAGAATTGTAATACGATGAAAAAAGCGTTTGACTTCTTGAATGAAAAGGGAGTTGATTATGAATTTTTCGATTATAAAAAAGAAAAACCTACCATTGAATTGCTTAAAGGATTCCTTGAAAAAACAGATTTAGCTTCACTTGTGAACCGTAAAGGTATGACTTTTAGAAAAATTTCTGACCAAGAAAAGGCTGCTCTTGAAAATGAAGAAACTGCATTGCCAATATTGGTTGAGAAGTCCAGCATGATCAAAAGACCGATTATATTATATCCAAACGGGGCTTTGACTTTAGGTTTTGATCCGGAAGAAATAAACCAGAATTTAGGTTAATACTCGATCGTGTCGGTTGGAAGTGCAGGCAATTTGTAATTTCCAATTTCTAAATAGAAACTAAAATTCTCCTTCATTTCAGCCTCTGATATCGGAGTATCATAAGCAAAAACTTTCTCTAGAGACGGATGATTATCTAATGATTTGATTCCATCAGTTTCGATTTGGGTTTTGTTGATATATAGATGCTTAAGATGCTTCAAGGAATTTAATCCTTCCAATTTTGAGCCAGAGATAGCTGTCCTGTTTAATTTCAATACAGTCAGATTAGGAAGAGTTTGAAGGCTATCAAGTATCTGATCAGTGATCTGAGTTCCTGATAAATCTAAATAGACAAGTTGGTTTTTTATAGGGTTTAGCAAAGTCCAATTCTGATCTTTAAAGTCTTGAAAATTGATGCAAGAAACTGTCAGCCAATTAGAATTTTCTGAAGTAAGCTCTGCAAAAAATCCTTCGGATTTTAGTTGTGCCATTGATTCATCTGAAACTTTTTCAACACTAATTTCTGGGTAAAATGGCTTTTCCATTCGATGGAAGAATGGCTCTAAAATCTCCATTTTGATATTTGCATCACCTAGTTTTGAACTGGTATTACCACCCAATTCAACCCAAGCTTTGATCAATTCAATGGCCTCTTTTTCAGGTTGACGTTTCTCTTTTGGAGGCATGTGATCCTCGTCATCTTTAGGGAGGATTAATCTTGAATATAAAGCACTTTGATCAGCATTTCCACTAGTTAATATACTTCCATCTTCTCCTCCCTTTATTAGAGCTTCATATGAAGTTAAATCTAATTCTCCTTTTAGGTTTTTAGGATTATGGCAACTCTTGCAGTTTTGATTTATGATTGGCTGGATTACTTGGTCATAGTAAGCAAGTTGCTCCCAACCTTGCTCAGGTAAAACCAATCCTTTTTCCGGCTCTTTTTCAAAACCTAATAGACTTTGTAATTCCGGAGGTAAAACTTCAATTAAATATTCTTCGCCATGCGTAATGTTCCCTCCTAAGTGACCGGTAAATAGCATCAAAGCGAATAGGCCTGAAGATTTGAGTTTAAATTTCTCAGGAAAGGATGTTGATTTTTTTGCTTCATAATAAAGCCAAAATGATGCGAGTACGGTAGCCCATCCGAAAATAAGATGGAATTGAACTGTATCCCAAGAGAAGCCTTCATTCTGATATTGAAGAAAGCCTGAAATTGAAGAGAAAACTGCTGCAACACCACCCAGCAGAAAGGCAAGTCTAATAGATTCCAAATATTGAGTAGAACCTTTTTTAGAAAGAAAAACCAAAATGATTCCAAATGCGAGAATCCCGATAGGAAGGTGAACCAGAATTGGATGAAAACGACCAAAAAGAGGGAGAATAAAATCAATCATTCGAAAATCTTTCTTTTATGGCCTTCATTATATAAACATTGGCTTCCCATTGATCTGCAATCGGCTTATTGGTAAACGGGATAGTTGGCAAATAGGGTGGAGGCCCAAATTCAGTTGTTATGGTGAATATTTCATCTTTCGAATTCCGAATGGTTTCTTCCCAAATATCCAAATGCGTATTTACAGCATTCTCCCATTCTGGAGCTGCTGGATTATTTATTTGAGGTCCTTCAGCAAATCCTACTCTTGCATGGATATGAGAAACAGAAGGCAAGATTTTTTGAAGATTGCTGTCGTTTTTGTTGATCAAACGCTCATGGACGACCATCCAGTGACTGATATCAAGCGTAAATTTTAAATCCGGAAATCTTTCTAGCATTGAAACTGAAGCAGGCAAAGTGTAAGAAAATCTCCCTCTATGGGTTTCATGAATGATGGGTATTCCGGCCTCTTTTGAAAATCTTTCAGCAATTTCTAAAAATGCCAGATTTTGATCTTCCGTCCAGAAATCACTTCCCGTATGATTATTTATTTTAACTGGATTCCAAGCCAAAATTCCTCTTAAACCTGCTTCGTAAGCTTTTAAAGCTTCCTTATAAGGTAGGCCCCTATTGGTTCCATTTAGGAAAATTATCCGTAGATCGTATTTCTCTAGACCAGATTTGAGCTTTGCTTTAGCTTCATCTGAATTTGGCATCCATACTTCAATCCCATTATAACCATCAGCTTTCACTTTTGCTAAGAATTCATCCATCGGTAACTCGTTTCCCCAATCGGTCTGGAAAAACATGATTCTCTTTTGAGCCAATAAAGTAAACGGGACCATTCCCAAAAAGAGGGTGAGAAAGAAAATATTGATTGACCGCATGTTTAGGCTAAAATATTTCTGATTAATTCACCTTCTACATCCGTTAGCCTAAAAGGTCTTCCTTGAAATTCATAGGTGAATTGCTCATGATCAAAACCCATCAAATGCAATATCGTAGCGTGAATATCATGAACGGAAACCTGTTCTCCTATGCCAGAGAACCCAAAATCATCTGTAAGGCCGTAGCTAGCTCCTTTCTTGATTCCACCTCCTGCCATCCACATGGTAAAGGCATCTCCATGATGATCTCTACCCAAAAAGCTTTGAGTTTTTCCTTCTCTGTTTTCTTGCATAGGAGTTCTTCCAAATTCTCCACCCCAAACTACCAAGGTGTCTTCCAATAGGCCTCTTTGTTTTAAATCCAAAAGAAGTGCAGACATAGGTCTATCGATTTCCCGACATTTATTTCTAAGCCCCATATCAATGGATCCATCATGATCGGTACCATGAGTATCCCATCCCCAATCATACAATTGAACAAACCGTACACCCTTTTCGACAAGCTTTCTAGCTAATAAACAATTGTTTGCAAAAGATTCAGTTCCGGGTTTTGTTCCATAAAGGTCATGAATATATTCAGGCTCATCATTGATATTCATCACTTCCGGTACTTCTATTTGCATTCGGTAAGCCATTTCATATTGGTTGATTCTGGCTAAAATCTCAGGATCCCCATAAGCATCAAATTCCTCTTTATTTACTTTATTAATCGTAGAGATAATATTTTTCTTCATATCTCTGGACATTCCTTCTGGATCTTTCAAATAAAGAACAGGATCGCCTTTGGATCTACACTGAACACCTTGGTAAACAGAAGGTAAAAATCCACTTCCCCAAACACTTTTGCCGGCATCAGGAGTTTTTCCTCCTGAAGTTAAAACTACAAAGCCGGGAAGATTCTGGTTTTCTGTCCCTAGGCCATAAGTAACCCAACTTCCCAAACTTGGTCTGCCTAATCTGGGACTTCCTGTTTGCATGAATAATTGGGCAGGACCATGGTTAAACTGATCCGTATGAACGGCTTTTAGGAAAGAAACTTCATCTACCACTTTAGAGAAATGCGGTAAGAAATCAGAAACCCAAGCTCCGGATTCCCCATGCTGTGCAAAGTTTGCCTGTGGGCCAAGTAAGTTTGGAACTCCTCTTATAAAAGCAAATTTACGACCCTCCAAAAGAGATTCGGGACAAGGTTGATTGTGATATTTTGCTAATTCAGGTTTGAAATCAAAAAGCTCTAATTGTGAAGGAGCTCCTGCCATATGAAGATAAATAATCGACTTAGCTTTCCCTCCAAATGGAGGAGGGAGAGGAGCCAAAGGGTTTAGGTCTCTCTCGCTTAAATTTAGACCGGAAGGTTTTTTTTGAATCCCACTTTCGCAACCAAACATTAAAGGGGCAAGAGCTAACCCTCCCATTTTGCTAACACAATCCATTAGAAAGTGTCGTCTGGTCTGCCTTTCCAGCTTTTGCTGTGTGAGCTCATTAATTAAATTTTCGACCTGTTTCATATCATGGTTTGGTTAGAAACTCATCCAAGTTTAGCAATGCATTTGCAACCACAGCCATTGCCGCCAATTCAGGTGTAGTTTCTATACCATCGATTTTAAAAAATGATTTCATAGAAGTGCTATCCTGTTTAAACTCAGAATATGAGTTTTCATACAAACTTGTTAAAGCATTTAATTTTTGATCAGAAATGGGAGAAAGCACCAGTTTTTTATATCCAAAGGCAATTGCTTCATTTGGCTCAGAACTTGAATCATTCATCAATTTTCCCAAGTGAGCTGCCGCCTCTACATAAACTGGATCATTCAGAGTTACCAATGCTTGCAGCGGAGTATTAGTTACAATTCTACGACTAATACAAACCTCTCTACTTCCAGCATCAAAAGTAATAAAGGAAGGGTAGGGGCTGGTTCTTTTAATGAAGGTATATAAGCCCCTTCTATAGCGATCCTCTCCTTCTGCCTCCGTCCATGACTCTCCATTATAAACGGTTTGCCAAATTCCTTCAGGCTGTGGAGGTTTGACACTTGGTCCGTACATTTTATTTGATAAAAGGCCTGATACTGCCAATGATTGATCTCGTATTTGTTCAGCACTTAATCTTCTTCTAGGTCCTCTTGCATACCATTTGTTTTGCGGATCAATGGCAAAAAGTTCAGGTGTAATAGCCGAACTTTGCTTGTAGGTTTTTGAAGTTACTATTTGACGGATTAATTTTTTTATGCTCCAGTCAAAATCATTCATGGTTTCCCAAGCAAGGAAATCTAAAAGTTCTGGGTGGGAAGGAG
>NZ_JAHEBC010000216.1 GCF_024642405.1 Algoriphagus sp.
AATAACTCATGGTTATGGGTTGCCATGAGAATAGAAGTTCCTTTTTTATTGATCTCTTGAAAGAGTTTGAAAATCCCATCTGCTACATCAGGATCCAAGTTTCCCGTTGGTTCATCCGCTAGTAGTATGGATGGCTCATTCAATAAAGCTCTTGCAATCACTACACGTTGTTGTTCACCACCTGATAATTGATGAGGCATTTTACTTGCAGCATTGTTTAGCCCTACAAGTAATAGAACTTCAGCCATTCTTGCTTTAATTTTTGAAGAATCTTTCCATCCTGTCGCCTTCATGACAAAAATGAGATTTTCCGCAACAGTTCTGTCATTGAAAAGTTGAAAGTCCTGAAAGACGATCCCTATTTTTCTCCTTAGAAATGGGATTTCTTTAGTTTTTATCTTGGTAAGATCAAACCCGGCGATTTCAACCACACCACTTTTCAGCTCTAGGTCTGCATAAAGTGTTTTCAATAAAGAACTTTTTCCACTTCCTGTCCGCCCAATCAAAAACACAAATTCATGCTGTTCAATTGAAAAATCGACATCAGATAAAATGGGATCAATTCCTTGGAAAATTGTGGCACTACTTACCTGTAATACTGGTTCAGTACTGAAATCCATTTTTATAAATCTAATTTTTGAAGTTTACCAAAAGGCAATCCTTGAATTAACGACTCCAAAGCTTCTTCCTTACCTTCTAATCCAAATTTTTCAATATTTTTTAATGGTCTGTCTGCTCTAAAATAAGCGACCAAAACAAAATTTTCATCTCTAATCTGGATGTAATCTGGGATTTTGGCTTTGCCTTTTACTTTGATAATGTACATAGTGGTAAATTAAAAAAAGACCGATAATAATCGGCCTTCTTTTGGTTATTTTCCTGCCGCTTTAGCATGATCAGCCAGAAATTGGGCCAATCCGGAGTCCGTTAAAGGGTGTTTCAATAGTCCTGTAATTACTTTTAGTGGGCATGTCACTACGTCGGCTCCGATTTCAGCACATTTAATTAAATGCATTGAATGTCTTACCGATGCAGCTAGAACCTCTGTTTCAAAGCCATAAGTTTGATAAATATGTACTATTTGTTCAATTAATTGAAGGCCATCATACGAGATATCATCCAGTCTCCCAATAAATGGAGAAAGATAAGATGCTCCAGCTTTTGCAGCTAAAATTGCTTGACCAGCAGAGAAAACAAGTGTACAGTTTGTTCTGATCCCTTCGCTATGAAAATATTTGATGGCTTTTATCCCATCCTTAATCATAGGGATTTTCACCACGATTTTATCATCAATTTTTGCGAGTTCCTTACCTTCCTTGATCATTCCTTCAAAATCAGTCGAAATCACTTCTGCACTAACTTTGTCATCTACAATGTTACAAATTGCCTTATAATGTGCTCTCACATTACTATCCCCACTTATGCCTTCTTTTGCCATCAAGGATGGATTCGTTGTTACTCCGTCTAATACGCCCAAATCATATGCTTCTCTGATTTCATCCAGATTAGCTGTGTCGATAAAGAATTTCATGTTTGATAAATTAAAATAGCTGTGAATATGTTTTCTGCCTTTTGAAAAACGGCAAAATCTAGATTTGATTGAAAACGCAGAATCCCATCTTTAAAGGATTCAATTGCCTAAGCAAAGTTAGAAGATAAATCAAGATTAGGAACTGGAATTAAAAAGCCTTCACAAAAAAAGGCAAAAAAAGAAGCGGCATCGCACCGCTACAACCACCTACCCTTGCTTCCTTCCGGACCTGGGGGATTCAGCAGGAGCTGGTCGTGCCGCTAGGCCACAAAGGTAAGGCAAAAATTATTGTTTACAATCTCTTATCCTATAATTTACATTATCTCGATAAAGTTGCCCTGACAATCAATACTATAATTTTAGAGAGGGCGAAAAGAATGAAAAATTTAGCTTTTTGATAATTGAAGCTGAAATTCTAAAGGACTACATGGTATGAATTCATCTACTTCTAAATCTTCAAATATTTCATCATCAAATTCCATGATAGTTTTTTCTACTTTTCCATCAGGATGTACGATCAATTCGGTTCCGGTGAAATCCAATGGGTTTACTTGAACTAGTACCTGGTAATCATCAAAAATTCTTTTGAAATATTTAAATAGAACACCTGCCATGAAATAATCTGATTTTTTTTCAAAAATAATAGTAAAATATTGAAAAGATGTTTTGCCATATCAGATACGTTTCTAAATTTGCCCAAGGTTTATGAAAATGATAACAGCAAAATACTGGTGGTGGCATCTGAATTCTTTCCAAGGGAAAGCTCAGAAAGCCCGTGCCTGAAAATGCTGCACGAAATATAAAGGCTTGCTGGATTTCCCAGTAAGCCTTTTTTTATGATTAAAATTTTATAACTAATGTCCAAGTCAAATTTCCAAATCACCACTACCTACAGTAAGCGACTAGCTGATACAATAACACCTGTGAGCATATACTTGCAAATAAGGGATAGATTTGTTAATCCTATTCTTTTGGAAAGTTCTGATTATCATGGTCAAGAAAATAGTTATTCCTATATCTGCTTTAATCCTTTAGCAACTTTTTCTTTTAATGGCGGAAAAGCGGAGGAAAAATTACCAAATGGGAAAACTGAGAAATACACAATAGGTAATGACCAAAAACTGGTAGATAGCCTAAGAGCATTTGGGAATAAATTTTCTATCGAGAGAGATGGTTTTAAATTCAGTACAAATGGACTTTTTGGATATATCCAATATGATACGGTAGCATATTTTGAGGATATAAAATTATCGAATACCAAACCTAATGATGTGCCAATGATGCAATATTCTGTTTATCAGAATATTATCGTGGTGGACCACTACAAGAATGAGTTGCACATGTTTGAACATCAGGTTAAGGGACATGAGGAGCCTTCTAATTTGGATGAAATCCAAGTCTTACTCAACAATAAAAATATTCCTGCATATTCATTCAAAATGCTAGGCGAGGAGACCTCAAATTATACTGATGAAGAATTTTTGAAAATATTAAATGAAGGAAGAGAACATTGCTTTAAAGGGGATGTATTTCAAATCGTACTTTCAAGAAGATTTAAAACCGCTTTCAAAGGTGATGAATTCAATGTTTATAGGGCTCTCAGATCAGTAAATCCTTCACCTTATCTTTTCTATTTTGATTATGGCTCATTCAAAGTATTTGGAAGCTCTCCTGAAGCCCAGATAGTAGTAAAAAATAAAAAAGCAACTATTTATCCAATTGCAGGGACTTTTAGACGAACTGGAAATGATCAGGAGGACGCAGTATTGGCAAGAAAATTATATGATGATCCAAAGGAAAATTCTGAGCATGTAATGTTGGTTGATTTGGCTAGAAATGACTTGTCAAGATCCTCAGAACATGTAAATGTTGAGGTATTTAAGGAAATTCAATATTATTCTCATGTGATCCATCTTGTTTCTAAAGTCACAGGTGAGCTTTCAGAAGGTGCAAATCCATTACAACTAGTGGCCGATACTTTCCCGGCAGGGACTCTTTCGGGAGCACCTAAATATAGAGCAATGGAATTAATCGATGAATTAGAAAATATTTCAAGGGAATTCTATGGTGGAGCTATTGGCTATTTAGGGTTTAATGGTGATTTCAATCATGCAATTTTGATTCGATCATTTGTTTCAGAAAACAATCAATTGAGATTCCAGGCAGGAGCAGGAGTAGTTGCTAAATCATCAATTCCCTCAGAATTGCAAGAGGTATCTAATAAACTGGAGGCCTTGAGAGTGGCATTAAGGGCGGCAGAGGGAATTTAAAAGATAGAAAGATCACTATGAAAATTTTAGTTTTAGATAATTACGATTCCTTCACTTATAACTTGGTTTATATTATAAGACAACTTGGATATGGGGATCAAATGGATATTTTCCGAAATGATAAAATAAGTTTGGAGAATGTAAATCAATATGATAAAATCCTTCTTTCCCCGGGTCCTGGTGTGCCCAAAGATGCTGGGATTATGCCTGAGCTATTAAAAAAATACAGTTCATCCAAATCGATTTTAGGAGTTTGTTTAGGACATCAAGCCATCGGAGAAGCTTTTGGAGGAAGTCTAATTAATTTGTCTGAAGTGTTGCATGGTGTTTCATCTCAAGTGAAAATTCAGCCTGACTTGCTTTTTAAAGGGGTTCCAGATACATTTAACATAGGAAGATACCACTCTTGGGTAATAGATGAATCCTTCCTTTCTCCTGATCTGGAGATAATTGCTCGAACTCCCGATAATCAAATCATGGCAGTAAGACATAAATCATTTGATGTGAGAGGTGTTCAATTTCACCCTGAGAGTATCCTCACAGAAAATGGAGTCCAAATCATCCGGAATTGGTTGGAAAATGCCGGATAAATTATAGTAACCTTAATCAAACCCATCATGAAAGATATTTTAAATCACCTTATAGCACACAAAACCCTAACCCAATCAGAGTCAAAAGAGGTATTGAAAAATCTCACCAGTGGTTCTTACAATCAAAGCCAAATAGCGGCTTTTATGACGATCTACTTGATGCGAAGTATCACAGTGGAAGAACTATCTGGTTTTAGAGAGGCTATGTTGGAACTTTGTGTACCTGTTGAAATAGATGAATATGACGCCATGGATTTATGTGGTACCGGAGGTGATGGAAAAGATACCTTTAACATCTCCACGCTATCTTCATTTATTGTTGCCGGTGCCGGGCAAAATGTAGCTAAGCATGGAAATACTGGTGTTTCTTCAATTTGTGGTTCCTCGAATTTACTTGCGTATTTTGGTTATGAGTTTACAAATGATATAGACAAAATACGTCAGAGTTTAGACGATGTAGGGATTTGCTTTTTACACGCGCCCCTCTTCCATCCAGCCATGAAAAATGTGGCGCCAATTAGAAAGGAATTAGGAGTTAAAACTTTTTTCAATATGCTTGGGCCTATGGTAAACCCAAGTTTTCCTAAGAAACAATTAGTAGGTGTTTTTAGTCTTGAATTGGCTCGTCTATATGGATATTTATATCAAGAAATGAATGGTCGGTTTTCAATCCTTCATGCCTTAGATGGTTATGATGAAATTTCTTTAACAGGCCCATTTAAAATCATCTCAAATGATGGTGAAAGAGTTTTGAACCCTGAAAATATAGGGTTAACAACATTAAATGCCGATTCAATCCTAGGTGGCAATACAATCCAGGAATCTGCAAAAATCTTCGAATCCATTCTAAAGGGCAAGGGTACAAAAAGTCAAAACGCTGTCGTTTTGGCAAATTCCGCAGCGGCTCTTGTTACTGCTAATGAAGGACTTTCGTTTACAGATGCCGTAGCAAATGCGGAAGAAGTTTTACTTTCTGGGAAAGCATTAGAAGTTTTCGAAGGTTTAGTCAATCCCAAAACATCAGTTTCTCTAGTTTAAAGTCTTATGAATATTTTAGATAAAATCATTGCTCAAAAACATAAAGAAGTATCCGAAAAGAGCAGTTTGGTGCCAGTAAAACTTCTTGAAAAGAGTATTTTCTTCGATGGTGACGTCGTGTCGATGAAGAAATATGTTACTGATTCTGAAAAATCAGGGATCATTTCTGAGTTCAAAAGAAAGTCGCCTTCTAAAGGTTTAATAAATGGTGCTGCAGCCGTAGAAGCTGTGAGTATAGGATATATGCAAGCAGGTGCATCTGCTCTATCTATTCTGACTGATACTGAATTCTTCGGTGGAACTAATGCAGATCTGAAAGAAGCCAGAAAGTTTAACTTTTGTCCAATCTTAAGAAAGGATTTTGTAGTAGATGAATACCAGATTCTAGAGGCTAAATCTATCGGTGCTGATTGTATTTTATTGATTGCTGCTGCTTTAGAACCAAAGAAATTGAATGAGTTGGCTGCTTTCGCAAAAAGCCTTGGACTAGAAGTTTTGATGGAGGTACATGATGAAGAGGAACTGGAAAGAAGCCTATGCGATGATTTAGATTTAGTGGGAATTAATAATCGGAATTTGAAGACTTTCGAGGTTTCCTTGCAGACCTCACTTGACTTGGTAGATAAAATCCCTTCTGATTTCGTGAAAATTTCTGAAAGTGGAATCTCTGATCCTGCAACTTTGATCACCTTAAAAAAGGCTGGATTCGATGGGTTTCTGATAGGAGAAAATTTCATGAAATCCAGCCGTCCTGAACAGGCAGCTTACAATTTTATTAAAGAATACAAGAAGCTTTTGGCTAAAGAATCAAAGGTAAACGCTTAATGAAAATCAAAGTCTGTGGGATGAGGAATCCTGAGAATATCCAAAATCTTATTCAGGAGGTAAAACCTGATTGGATGGGCTTAATTTTCTATTCCAAATCACCAAGGTATGCTTCAGAAGAATTTGCGAAAGAAATAAAGTTAATGGAAGTACCCAAAGTTGGGGTTTTTGTAAATGAAAGCTTTGACTTTGTTTTATCTAAAATCAGTGAATTTGATTTATCTGTTCTTCAATTGCATGGAAATGAAAGTTCTGAATACGTTCAAGAATTAAAATTAAAGACTGATAAAAAAATATGGAAAGTTATTTCAGTTCATGAAAAAGTAGATTG
>NZ_JAHEBC010000217.1 GCF_024642405.1 Algoriphagus sp.
TGGGGATTTGGCAAGGAATTTATCTTTGTGAATTTAGAAGATATGCTTCGTCCAGAAATTTAATACTTACAGCTTTCGGAGAATTGGTTTAAGTATTTTTAAAGACTATCCGATATTTTCACCATTGATATAATAAAAGTCTGATTCTAATCGATGGTCGATATTTTTGCTACTTATCCCACGATAATGCGAAACTATATTTTATTATTTCTGATAATATTAGTTACGACGACTAGCTTATTTGCCCAAGGTAACTCAACCCAAAACGCATTTGCTTTTAAACTGGCAACTCCCATTGTTTTAGATGGGGAATTGGATGAGGAAATTTGGCAAGATTCAGAGGGTTGGAATACAGATTTTATGCAATATTTTCCTTCTGATACTTCTTTATCGGAAGTGAATACAAAGGTTAAAATTGCTTTTGATGACAACTTCCTTTACATAGCTGCCATTATGGAGAATAATGAACCTAGAGAATATGTTTCAACTTCTCTTAGAAGAGACTATCGAGGACAGCAAAATGATGGGATAACATTTGTTTTTGATACATTTAACGATAAAACCAACGCCTTTCAATTTGGTGTGAATCCTTATGGTGTCCAAAGAGAAGGTTTATTAGCGAATGGAGGAGTAAGATCTGAAGATTTGAGTTTGGCTTGGGATAATAAATGGTACACTGAAGCAAAAATTTTTGATACACACTGGCAAGTAGAGGCAATAATCCCACTTTCCACTCTTCGATTCAGGGATGGGGGACAAAACTGGAATGTAAATTTTTACAGAATTGATAGTCATACGGGAGAAAGAAGTACTTGGTCTCCAATTCCCAGAAATTTGTCCATTATATCAACTGCATTTAATCGGAAATTGATCTTCCAAGAACCTATTAAAAAAAATTCTTCAAATATTTCCTTGATTCCATACATCGCGGGTAAAACATCCAAAAATTACCTGGAAAATACCAGTGAAAAGTTTACTCCTGCCGTAGGTGGTGATGCAAAAATCGGAATTGGTCCCGCCATGAACTTGGATTTGACTTTCAACCCAGATTTTTCGCAGGTAGAGGTTGATCAGCAGGTAACCAATTTGGATCGATTTGAAATCTTCTTTCCGGAAAGAAGGCAGTTTTTTTTAGAAAACGCTGATTTGTTTGACAGTTTTGGGTCTGGAAGGGCAAGACCCTTTTTCTCAAGGAGGATTGGTGTTGATATTGATTCAGCGACTGGGCAAAATGTGCAGAGTAAGATTATTTATGGGGCTAGATTGAGTGGTAAAATAAATGAGGATTGGCGTCTGGGTGTAATGAATATGCAAACTGCAACCGATGAAGAAGCTGGTATCTCAGGAAAAAATTTCTCAGTTGTAGCCCTTCAAAAAAAGCTATTTACCCGGTCGAACATCGGTGTGATTTTCGTAGATAGAGAATCATTAGCATTGGATGAATATCAATCGCTCTTTAATCCAGAAGAATATAATAGATTGATTGGTGTAGATTATAATCTCAATTCGGCGGATGGCAAATGGCAGGGAAACGCTTATTATCATCGGACTTTTGAAGCAAGAGAAACAGTAAAACCTTACTCTTTTAATACCTTTATCCGATATAATGATCTTAATTGGGTTTGGAGCTTAAGTTATCGTGATATTGGTCAAGATTTTAATCCCGAAGTAGGGTTTCTTCCACGTGCTGACTATAAACGGATTAATCCTGATGTTGCTTATTTGTTTTATCCCAATTCCAGTTTAATTAATCGTCATGGCCCAAAGCTCGAATATGAATTATTATGGAATGAGGCTAATGGCAAAACTGATCAAGATGTTAGTTTAAGTTATAACATTCAATTCAATTCCTTTTCCATTGTCACTGTAACTCAGAAAAATAGGTATGTGTACTTATTTCAGGACTTTGACCCAACTCGTACAGGCGGTGAAAAACTTCCAGCCGGTACCGATTACAAAACCAAAACTCTACAGGTTGAGTATAGCAGCAATCCAAGAAATGCATTTTTGATAAAATTGGAGGCAGAAGGTGGTCAATATTATACAGGTAATTTCCAACGAGTAGTCAGTGAGTTAGGCTTAAGATTGGGGTATAAAGCGAATATCTCAATGAATTTTAACTATGCGCGAATCCGACTTCCAGAACCACAAAATGATGCCGATTTAGTTTTAGTTGGACCAAGGATTGATCTGACATTCACCAAAAAACTTTTCTGGACTACATTTATCCAGTACAATAATCAAATTAATAACCTGAACATCAACACCCGTTTACAATGGAGATTTGCTCCGGTATCGGACTTCTTCTTGGTTTACACGGATAATTATTTCCCGGATAGCTTCACACCAAAGCAGCGTTCTCTGGTATTCAAATTGAATTATTGGTTGAATCTTTAAATTCGAGCGATGATTTTATTGATCCGTGCTCTGTGCATTCTTTGTAAAACTATAGGGTAAAAATTGGCTACACTATTTAAAACAAAGTTGACCAAGGCTATTTTCCAAAAGCCTAATAACAAACTCCATATACTAAGTCCTAGTAGAATGATAAATGGGATTAAATGGCCGAATTCGGAACTCTTGGATTCCTTGATCCAATTTCTGATTCCGGATTTTGTTCCATCAAAATATCTTTTTCGCTGATTTTGATCTCTCCAGAAAGTTAGGAGAAGGAACTTTTGAAATAGGGGAACCCCAATTTTTTTACCAAATTTTAGTAATTGTCTTGGATCTCGTATTTTGTAATACTTTTCTGGTAAAAGAGTGTAGGTAGGCCAAGCAAAGCCTACTAATGCAAAAGAACCAAGAATAAATAAATTCGCTAGAATACTGAAAATCAATATCTCGGCATTGGTTGTACTTTGAATTTTTTCCCAATTGATGATTAGTTCATAGGATCTATAAAACAGGAAAATACTTCCTAGGGAAAGAAATATTTTTTTTAGAATTAATTTGATTTTCAAGCTGTAAATAATCTAAAGGAGTTTTGCTATTTCTCTCCAAGTGGTCAATTTGATATTTTTTGGGGTATGTAAACCATGACATCATTTCCATGAATGATCAGTAGTTTGTCTTCTTTGAAATAAGCTAGTTTTTCGGCCAAAGTCTGAGAAAAGAAAGCACTCATTAAGGAAGAAAGGTACCTATAAGTCTTTTCATATTTTAGATTTAATTACACCAAAATAAAGTTTTCTACCTGATAGGGTATTTGGAAAGGGTTATTTGCGATATGCCTTAGACTTAATTCTGTAAACCCAGATATAGGAAAAAAATGAAACAAAGACTTGAATAATTAGAAAATAAAACCACGTGTTGAGCTCTTTTAAAGGCTCAAAATTTATAGTATTGTTATAATAGAGCTTTGAAATAATAAGTGCTAAAATGCATAAGGGAAGTACGGCCACTAACCAGAAGTTTAAGAAGGATCGATATTGAAACGGGGTTTTCTTAAATTCCCCTGAACGGTTGGGTTTAGAATTTTGCATCAGGACTTAAGTGGATTAGCTTTTAGTCTTACCATTTTGTTAAAATTTAATACTTAAAAAGAAGTGTATTTTCCTAAAGTAAATTTTGGGCATTTTAAAGCGACATTTAGCTTATACTCCAAAAGGCTTCTAAACTTAGACTTTTAATAATTAGATTTTACGATTATCCGCAATGATGCCAGTATGCTTAATTTCTTTGTTTTACTGGCTCGAAGACCGATGACGGAAGACCGAAGAATCGATTTCCTTTAAATTTACCGAATTCTATGTCGCTTTAGATTATTACTGGTACAATAGCGGATATAGATATTAGATTTTACAATTTCTAAGTTCGGATCCCTTGAAATTAAAAAAGCGTTAAATATGATTTGATAATTCAAATCAATCGACTTTCATTTTCAACCACATTCAATTATTTTTATTCAAATAACAGATTTTTCAATTTATGAGGTCAGGAAGAAGTTTTATTATTTTGGTACTTATTGGTTTTATGACGTTGACAAGTTCTGGGCAATCTGAGGAAATACAGGAAACTTTCATCCAAACTTTAAATTTTTCCAAAAACGCGATAGAAGAAAATTCAGAAATAAAGGAAAATTCTATTCAGCAAGGTGAAGATATTGATAAGGAAATAAAAACTCCAATTCGAAAGAAACTTGCTGACTTACCAACATTATATGGTGAATGTAGCCTTGTCGTTCCATCTCCTACCATTCCAAATGAGAACGGAAGAAGCCTTGTGGCGACAACTTCAGATGATATATTCTATTCAAAGCAGGGTACTTTTACGCTTACTTGGCAATATGATCTTGGAGACGGTAATTTTTTAGAACAAGAGCAGGAGATTGTGATTAAAGACGTATCGGCTCTTGCTCCTGAAGTCTCAAATCTTCCTTTAATTAAAGGAGATTGCATGGTAACAGTAACTCCTCCCGCTGCATTTGATAATTGCAAAGGAAGGATTTTAGCAAAGACGAATGATCCACTGATTTACGATCAGCCAGGTCAATATTCCATTTTGTGGATTTATGAGGATGGAAATGGCAATGCTACTTACCAAGAGCAATCCATTCTTGTTCAGGATTTAATCGCTCCTTCAATTTCACCACCAACTGATTTAACAGTTAGGATTAATGAAAACGAACAGTTTCTCGTTTTAGAAGATTTGGGGATTGCTTCAGGATCTGACAATTGTAGCGAAGTGTTAATCAGTAATAATGCCCCCAGCTTTTTTGAAATAGGAACTACCGAGGTAATTTGGACTTCTACCGATAATAATGGAAACAGCTCTCAAGCAATCCAAAAAATCACCGTTATACCATCTTCATTAGAAAACAACCAAGAATCTAATCGACTTTCTTTCCAAAAGGAATTAAAAGTTGGAGAATTTCACCTGTTTCCCAATCCAGCTAGCTCAGTGAGCAATATTTATGTTGGAATAGACCGTGAAGCTGAGGTTAAAATTGAGGTTTTTGATTCAGCCGGACGATTAGTCTATGAGCATTCCCTTCAAAAATCGAATACATTTGAATATCAAATCCCAGTAAATGAATTAAGTGCTGGGGTATATCAGGTCCAAGTCAGTGTGGGAGATCAAATAATGAGTAAACGATTGATTAAAAAGTAGTAACTCTAAAACGTTTTATTTTTTCAATGTGTTTTCAGTTTTTGAACCAAGAATATATTATTTACACGCTTCAATTCTTGGTTTTTTGCTTAATCATCCAATAGATACAATAGAATTGATCTTTTAAATCGATTTATCTAGAAAATAATAAGTATAAATTTTTGCTAAATTTTTTTTCCATAGAAACTGCAAACACTTCGATTAAACATGCAGTTTGGAAAATATGAAGTTTAATCGAGTTATCGTTTGGTTTCGTAATGATTTGAGAGTAAAAGATAATATTACTCTTACCAAGGCAATTCAGAGTGGAAAAGAGATTATACCGGTCTATTGCTTTGACCCTAGGACTTTTGCTAAGACTGAGCTCGAGATTCCGAAAACAGGGTATCACAGAGCCAAATTTTTGATCGAATCAATCACAGATTTACGTGAAAATCTCCGCGATCTTGGAGCAGATCTAATTATTCTGGAAGGAAAACCAGAGGAAGAAATAATCCAATTGGCGGAGAAATATGAAGTTCAAGCGATTTATTTTTCAAAGGAAGTAACTGCAGAGGAAAGAAATGTAGATAACGCCCTTGAATCTTCTGCATGGGCCAAAGGAATTGTTACAGAAAGTTTCTGGCAGAGTACACTTTACCATAAGGATGATTTACCCTTTCCTGTCAATCAATTGCCAGAAGTATTCACCCAATTCCGAAAATCAGTAGAAAAAATGTCAGAAATAAGGGATGAATATCCAATCCCGATTTCTATATCCTACCCTGGCACAGATGTTATTTTCAGTTCTGGAGAGATTCCGAAATTAAATCAGTTTGGATTGGAGAGCCAAGATTCAGTGGATAATTCGGTGTTAGGTTTTAAAGGTGGTGAACGCGCTGGATTGAGGCGAATCCAATCCTATTTTTGGGATAAGGATTTATTAAAAAATTACAAGCAGACTCGGAATGAGCTCATAGGGACAGAATTTAGTTCTCGGTTTTCAGCCTGGTTAGCATTGGGTTGTATTTCTCCAAGAACAATTTACTATGAGGTCAAGAGATATGAAAAAGAGCGGAAAAAAAATGACAGTACCTATTGGCTGATTTTCGAATTGATTTGGAGAGATTATTTCCGTTTTATCAGTAAAAAACATGATAGTAAAATATTCCAAATTGCCGGAATCAAAAATCAAATCGATTCTTGGAGTAGGAATAAAAATGAATTCATTCGTTGGTGTGAAGGCAGTACAGGGGTTCCTTTCGTAGATGCTAATATGCGGGAGTTGAAGCAAACTGGTTTTATGTCGAATAGAGGAAGACAAAATGTAGCCAGTTTTTTGGTGAATGATCTTGGAATAGATTGGACTTGGGGGGCGAGTTATTTCGAAAGCATGCTGATGGATTATGATGTTTGTTCCAACTGGGGAAACTGGATGTATGTGGCAGGAGTAGGAAATGATC
>NZ_JAHEBC010000028.1 GCF_024642405.1 Algoriphagus sp.
GAGTTGATTTTTGAAAACCTCGCTAACGAATGGGGCTTAGGGAATCCTATACATTCAAATGGCTCAGCATATGGGGACTTGGATAATGATGGTGCAATGGACCTTGTTATTAATAATGTGAACAATGAAGTATTGCTTTTCAAAAATAGAAGCAGGGAATTCAATCCTGAAAACCATTTTTTAAAAATTCAGCTAGTAGGAAAATACAGAAATACTTCTGCTATCGGTACACAGGTAAGACTTCTTTCAGATGATCATACCTTTTACCAGGAAAACATTCCTAATAGAGGATTCCAGTCCTCAGTAGACCCAATCCTCAATTTTGGGTTAGGCAAAATCGATAAGATCGATGAGCTTCAAGTCAGATGGCCAGATGGAAAAGTCACAATACTTGAAGATATTATAGCTGATCAAACACTGATATTAAAATGGGAAGAAGGAAAGGATCCTTCGCCTTCTTTCAAGTTCTTTAAGAATCCTGAATCTCAGATCTTTAGTAAAGAATCACAACCCATATTAACTTATAAACATGAGGAAAATAATATGGTTGACTTTGACCGGGACCGTCTTACTTACCATATGCTTTCGACAGAGGGACCAAAGGCAGCTTGGGGAGATATCGACGGAGACGGATTGGAAGATGTCTACATTGGTGGAGCAAAAGGTTTTGCGGGACAACTATTTAAACAATTGCAGAATGGGACTTTCCAAAATATTAACACCAATGTGTTTGAGAAAGATAAGTTCTCAGAAGATACTGATGCCCTGTTTTTTGATGCAAATGCAGATGGGAGTCTTGATCTTTTTGTCTCTTCAGGCGGAAATGAATCAGGTTTCGGTTCACCCGATTTAGCTGACAGGTTATATTTAAACGACGGTAAAGGAAAGTTCGATAAAGCTGAAAAAAGTGGCTTATCTTTCTATAAAAATAGTACCTCTGTAGTTCAGACCATTGACATCAATGAAGATGGCCATTTAGACCTATTTGTCGGCTCGAGGGTAATTCCATTTGCCTACGGCATAAGACCAAGCAGTTTTATTCTTGTTAATGATGGAACAGGTAATTTCAAGGATGGAACACCTGATTTTGCCCCAGAACTGAAAGAGGTTGGGATGGTAACCGATGCCGCAGTAGTAGATTATGATGGGGACGGTAAACAGGATTTGGTTTTAGTAGGAGAATGGATGGCTCCCACTTTTTTTAAAAATACGGGGAGTAAGCTCCAAAAATCTGAAATTCCTGAAATGGTCTCTTTCAAAGGATGGTATCAAGCGATTGAAGTTGGTGATTTCAATCAAGACGGTAAACCTGATTTTGTATTGGGAAATCACGGATTGAATACAAGGTTTAAGGCCTCAATCGAGAACCCAATTAAAATGTTTGTCAATGATTTTGATCAAAATGGTTCCATTGAGCATTTATTTGCCCAAAAGGACAATGAAGGGAAGAACATCCCTTTTACATTGAAACATGAACTTGAAAGACAGATTCCTTCTATTAAAAAACGCTTCTTGAAATACGCTAGCTATAACGATAAATATTTAGAAGACATTTTCGAGTCAAAGGATCTTGAAAATTCTATAATTCATGAGGTAAACTATCTTTCTTCCGCAGTTATGATCAACCAGGGAAATAGTATGTTTCAAATTGATCAATTACCCAGAATGGCACAAAGGTCCTGGATTTATACAATCTTAATCACAGATGTGAATGCTGACGGTATAGAAGATTTGATAATGGGAGGAAACTTGAGAGGAGCAAAGCCTGAAGTTGGTCAATATGATGCTTCTTATGGAGAAGTATTGATTGGAAAAGGGGATGGCACCTTTGAATTCTGGAATAATAGAGAACATGGATTAAAACTCGAAGGAGATATCAGGGACTTGCATAGTGTGAAAATCAACAATCAACAACTCTTGCAAGTCGTAAAGAATAATGCCGCAGTCGAGTTTTGGAAATATTAAAGCCTCTTTAAAATAAGGGGTTGCCTCTCTATAAAAAAAAGGAGATTTTATTCCTTGGCTTCAAGCAATAAACAAATTCTTTAGGTAGGATTCCGCCTCTGAAGTCAATCCCATGCAAACCAGATAAAAACTTAAAACCCTATCCTAATCTATTTAGAGGGCGGTAAATCCATTATTTCCAACACTTCCAACTCCCCATCATTTTTTGCAAAGACTAACCATTTTCGAAACCCCACTGTTACTTTTTCGATGGCTTTTATATCTCCCTTAATTTTGAGCCTTTGTTCTTTATCTACTTTAAAAAAACCATTGGAATCTCCTCTTAATATCAGTCCCCAACTTCCTTGATAAGCTCCAAAATAAGGGGCTGAAGAGGTATTGTTTCCTCCCAATACCACATCAAAATAACCATCTTGGTCAAGATCTTCAATTGTAATTGCCTCAATTGGTGCAAACTGTGCTTCTATAGGAAGCGATTTTGAAAGGAACCCTTTGCCAGCTTGATTATAAAGTATCAAAGATTCGAATTGATAGGCCTCCAAAACCTTTGCATCTTTAACATCGAAGCTCCTAAAAACTTCTTCAACTGTCTTACCAGAAAAATCAGAGTAATAAACAAAATCTTTCTTTAGAGATGGAATTTGTTTTGTGAGTTCATCTTTTGTAGCAACAGTATAATTCTTTCCATCCAAAGGGTAAGAAATTATCTGTTCTACTTTGCCGTTTTGATCAAAATCTTTAACCATCATTTTGACAGGAAACTCTTTGGAAGCTTTTAATCGACTATTCAAACCCAAATTTCCAAGTAGCAGATCAGGATACCCATCTCCATTGAAGTCTCCGGATGCAAGAGAATTCCACCAACCAGATGATTTTTCTAAGCCAAAAGCCAAAGTTTCATTACTAAGCTTTCCATTTTTATTCAAAAAAATTGTGACAGGCATCCATTCTCCTACGACAATCAAATCTGTTTTCCCATCTAAATCAAGATCTTTCCATTCTGCATCTTTAACCATCCCTACATACTCCAAATCTGGAGCAATCTCCTTCGTAACATCTTCATATCGATTCTCACCCAAATTTTTTAACAAATAACTCCTTGGAATCTCTCCATATTTCCCAGCCTCATTCCTGCCACCAATCATTAGATCTTCTAAACCATCTTCATCAAAATCAAAAGCCCTAACTACGGACACTTGGGTATTTTTTTCCAAAGGAAGGTTTATGCTTTTAAAAAATTCACCTTTCCCATTGCTTAAGTAAATTTTAGTTTGTCCTTCAGGGTTTTCATTTTCAGGGTTATTCCCTCCTCTACCCACCAATAAGTCTATAAATCCATCTTGGTTGCTATCAAAAAAAATGGCGCTTACATCTTCCAATGCTGAATCTGCTTCTATAAGAGGCTGACTCTGAATATGAAATTTACCTTCCTTACTCTGAATAAACAGTGCACCTGCCTGACCTGTAGCACCACCTACATAGATATCCTGTCTCCCATCTCCATTAAAATCTCCTGTAGCTATTGAAGGCCCTTCCCGAGACAATTTATGAGGAAGCAAAGGTTCCAAATTAAAATCGTTGTAATCGTTTTCAAGATGTTGAAAATCTAATCCAGTAATTTCATTGTCTATTGTTTTTAGTAATGAGGTTTTTGCAGGAGAGATATAGCTATGAATAATCGTGGCATTAGATTCCTCAAGTGTAAGCGTTTTGTTGACTTGTAGATTTCTTAAAGTCTCACTTTTCCCGGCTGGCCAGATTATTTTCAAAGAATCTAACAACGATATTTCTCCTAGTCCAAAATGGATTTCCGGTGCAGTGGAGGATTGAAATCCTCGACTTGTGTAGTTTTCCTGAACCAGGATCTGAGAGTTGCTATAAATTTCTACTCTGGCGCCAATTCCAAATTTATTTTTCATCAGGCCTTTAAGCCTTACTTTCAAATAATTACTTCTTTCACTTTTGGGAAATTGCTCTAACTTATTTTCAAAGATGCCGGCCGGTTTATTGATATTGTTCACCAATAAATCCAGATCACCATCATTATCCAGGTCAGCATAAACTGCTCCATTCGAAATACTTTTTTCAACAATACCCCATTCGTAGCTTACATCCTGGAAAGTAAAATCTCCATTGTTTTTGAAAAAGAAATTGGTCACATCGCCAGGGGGCATTTCTTTAGATAGATCCAAATCACTGATATCAGGCTTGTTTTGTAATCCCTCTTCCAAATCAGGATTGGTGATAAAGTTGATATAATCCAAATCATTGGGTCTTCGTACTATCCCATTAGAAACAAAAACATCTTTCCATCCATCGTTGTCAAAATCTGCCATCAAGGCCGCCCAACTCCAATCAGTCGCATAAATCCCAGAAAGCTGACCTAGCTCCGAAAAAGTACCATTTGCATTATTTAATTGTAAACTGTTTCTAGAAACTTGCCTTTCAAAACCAAAGCTGAGTTTGAGCTTGTAAATTTCCTCACTGTCTTCACCTGCCGATCTTTTCTGTATAACTTCGTCCCTAGGCAACATGTCTAGCGTGATGAAATCAATCCATCCATCATTGTTGAAATCGGCAAAGTCACTGCCCATCGAAAACCTGCTAGAATAATTTACTCTTGATGAAATCTGTTCATTAAAAGTCCCGTCAGCTTGATTGATATAGAGGTAATCATTTTCATTAAAATCATTGGAAACATAAATATCAGGCCAACCATCATTATTAATATCAGTAATTCCAATACCTAAGCCATACCCTATTTGACTGGAAAAAATATTCGCTTCATTAGTAACTCCAGTAAATTTTTTTTCTCCTTTGTCTAGGTTGTTTCTGTAAAGCCTGTCCCCTGCCAAGCCATCGTCAAAATTTCGTAAATAAGATCTGCCAAAGCTTTTTGCAGTATGAACGGCATGATTCAGTAAATACATATCTAGGTCCCCATCCCTATCATAATCAAAAAATGCGGCTTGTGTACTAAATCCCTGAAAATCCAACCCATATTCGGCTGCGCTTTCTGTAAAAGTCAAGTTCCCATTATTGATATACAACTCATTTTCCCCCACAATTCCCTTCCAATCACCCAGTCTACAAACATAAATATCAAGCAGTCCGTCTCCATTGATATCAGCCATGCTGACACCTGTCTTCCAAGGCTTTTCTGAGGCTAATCCGGCACTCAAAGTAATATCTTCAAAAACCATATCTCCTTTATTCAAAAAGAGTTTATTGGGTCCTTGATTGGCAGAAAAATAAATATCAATTAGTCCATCATTATTCACATCACCTACAGCGATGCCTCCTCCATTATAAAAATATAGGTATTCTATAATATTAAACTCCTCTGTTTCGATAAGGGTATTGATAAAATCAACACCTGTTTTTTGAGTAGGAAGAGATTCAAAAAGTGATTCCTGTTTCCGCAAATCAGGTTTTTGTAAACAAGAAGTCAGAATGAACAGCAAAAAAATGAAAAAATGAAAACGTGCATTTTTCATGGGTTATAATTTGTTTCAACAACCACTTGGAATGCCCTCACTAAACTTCCCTTGCATAGGACATTTCTACAGATTGATATTGCACAACTTAAGCCATTTTGGCTCAATTCGATGGACTTTGTTCTTGGGACTGGCTTTGTTCAAATTCTTCCTGAAGTCTCTTCTCTACCTTTAAATCAGTGAAAACGGCTTGAACAAACTGTTCATCTTTAACAAACAAGTTGATCCTCCTTTTACCATCAATTTTATAATATACTTTTCCTTGGGTAGGATGGTTAAGTAATTCAAAATCATCACCGTATGTTAATTTGTATTTTTCCAAGACTTTAGGAAGGAGGTTTTCAGCCCAATATTGTCTGTTCCAAGGTGCCCAGGCTACATAAGAATAGATGACAGGCATTTCATATATTTTTTCGTCAATGAATGTCGGGAAAAACCGCATGCTGATTTCACTGTCATATTCATCTACAATTCTATACTCTACATTGGTGGATCCCCCGGGACCCTGGGTGATTTTTTCCTGTTTGTTCAACTCAGTACAAAGATCAAAAAAGTCTTTTTGGGGCATCCCCAAATAAAAGCCTAAAAACAAACTATCGGATTCCGATAAATAATCCTCTGAAGAGTTAAAGATTGAAGAATCACAACTCTGAATGACGATACTGAGAATTAGTAATGTGTATAATATAGTAGAATATCTGCGCATTGATCGATAGGTAATAAGCAACTAAGGATACTTTCTCCAAACATCTGATTTGTGAAAGGAAGAAATTAAACGAATTTGAATCTATAATTCAATCTTTTTTTATGCAAACTTGATATAAAATACTCTTAAAAAAAAAGCAAGCTGAAAACTCAGCCTGCTTTTTAGTAAGTATTGTATACTGATTAATTGTATCCTGGATTTTGTTGTAATTTTGGATTCGCAAGTAATTGTGGCTGAGGAATAGGGAATAATTCCAAATAACTTCCTGGAGAGTGTACTTGCTTAGGTCTGTTCATGCCCTCAAAAGGCCACCAAGCTTCTCCATATTTTTTGAAACGGATTAAATCCTGTCTTCTAGTCATTTCCACATACATTTCTCTACCTCTTTCCTCAAATAGATTTTCTTCGGTTAAGGTAGTAAATGGATCAAGATTACCTGCTCTGTCTCGAATTTGATTAACCAAGTCCAATGCTTCTGTGGTCTCTCCCATTCTGAACTTGGCCTCAGCAAGTGAAAGAATGGCATCAGATAGCCGGAATATAACAAAGTCATTGCTCATGTTATTAGTTCCACCCATTTCAAATTCGTATTTCGCAATTCGGGCACCTGCTTGACGCAAGCCACCAGGAGAAATTTCGTTAAGGTAAGGCATGAATGTAAGTGGTGGGCCATTCGGATCACCGTTTCTTCCGGTTGGATCTGTAGGTTCAACTCCAGGGTCTTCCAATATAGTTCCATCAGATCTAAATTGAGGCCCTACCAAGAAATTGCTTAATCTTCCATCTATCGTTCCGGTAGATTGTTCTAAGGCCAATCCCTTCCATACAGGACCTTGAACTCCTGGATTTATATCCGGATCTACATAAGAGTTATAAAACTCTTCTACAGTCTGATAACCATTCCATGGCTGTTGGGTAAGGTTGAAAGTTGACTGACTTACAATATGCAATGTCATCATTACCCAGTTAAACCCACCAGCAAACACTTTATCATAAGGATATACAAAGATATTTTCAGTTGATTGACTGTTGCTGATTGCAAAATTATTTCGGTAAGATGGCATCAAGCTATAAGGACCGCTATTGATAATTTCTGTGGCATCTGCTGCGGCTAGGGCCCATTGAGGAGAACCGGTATATACCTCTGCATTGAGGTAGAGCTTCATTCTCACCATTAATGCACTCCATTTGGTCATTCTTCCATATGTTGTACCGTCTTTTGCTACTGGTAGCAGTGGAATGATTTCATTGAGTTCACTCAAAACAAAATCATAAACTTCTTGTCTAGATTTGGTATCAGGAGCCTCCAAATCACTGAAATCTGTTACGATTGGAATATTTCCAAAAGCATCCATAGCCCAGTAATAATAAAGTGCCCGTAATGCTCTGAGTTCAGCGATAAACGCCGCAGAGTTAGGATTATCCAGTGCTTCAAAAGAAAAGATCAATCTATTACAGGTATTGATTCCTCCAAATAGGAAATTCCATGAATTTTGGAAGAATGGATTATCGCTTTTGAATTCATGTTGGTGCAATTGCAAAAGAACTCCTCCATCAAACCAGTCTCCCCCTTTATGTGATACAACAATTTCGTCAGAGGCGATTTCATTGATAGACCAAAGTCCGGAGTGGTTCCCAAGTCCACCTAAGGATGTGTATGCTGCTCCAAGTGCAGAAATAAATTCTTCATCTGTTTGGAAAAAGTTATCAGCTGTAACAGCACTAAAAACTTCTTCTTCTAAATCGACACATGATGAAGCGAAGTAACTCATTCCCAGGCAAATCAAGAAGTATCGTATGTTTATTATTTTTTTCATGATATCTTATGTTTTAGCTTAGAAACTTAGATTAAGGCCTAAAGTAGTAATTGTAGTAGTGAAATAAGTTGCTCTTCGCTCGATTCCCGGAGCAAGTGGATCATTATTTGACTCTGAATCTCCATATCTTACCTCAGGATCTACACCCGTATATCCGGTAAACATGAAGGGATTCTGCACTGAAACATAAGCCCTAAATCTTCCGATTGCTTTGCCTGGCTGAATATTAAAGTTATAACCAAGAGTAGCATTATCCAAAACCACAAAATCAGCTTTTTCAACATGCGTACTATTGTACTCTGCTTTGGTGATATTCGGATCAAAATATTTTGTATTTACAATATTCCAGTTTTGGACAGTTGTACTTTCTGTATTCTCATAAAAACCTCTGTAGCTATTGATTAGGTAATGACCGAAAGCTCCTCTAAAGAAGAAATTCAAATCCCAATTCTTGTAACTTAAAGAGTTATTGATACCAAAATTCAAAGTAGGATAAGCAGTACCTAATTGAGTTCTGTCATCATTACAGTTACAATAAATAGGGTTTCCGTCTTCATCTTCAGCTGTACCATTGATTACTTGCATTATCGGACTTCCATCATCTCTGACACCTACTTGAACAGGTCCCCAAATTTGCCCTAGTGGTCCATTTTCCTGGATCCGGATTAATTGTGTTAGGTTTTGACCTGGTGATCCAAAATTAGAACGGTAATTAACTTCTCCGAAACTCAAATCTCCTGCAGACAAGCTTCTTAAATTTGTCTTTAATGTAGAGAAATTGACTCCTGTTGTCCATCTAAAATCAGCGTTTTGAATGGCTTTATAATTTAACATAACCTCCAAACCTGAATTGGACATTTCACCGATGTTCAATTGGGTAGTAGGAAAAAGATTTGGTGGTACAGGTACGTTTATTGGTAAAATCATACCTGTAGTCACCCTTGTGTAATAGTCTATTGAACCGTCTAGCTTGTTATTTAAAATCACAAAGTCAAGTCCAATATTGAACTCATCTTTGGTTTCCCAAGATAAATCTGGATTTGCGTTTGAAGTTGGTCCGTAAGAAGGAATAAATTGCCCGTTATAGAAGAAGTTTCCTTGACGTCCAAATCTCAATAAAGAAAGATAAGATTCTCCTGGCTGTGTTCCAGTTCTACCATAACTTGCTCTGAATTTCATCGCACTTACGCTTGGCATGTCTACTAAGTTGGCGATATTCACACCTGCACTAACAGCTGGGAATAATCCCCATTTGTTATTGGCTCCAAATCTAGTTGAGCCTTCATATCGAGCACTCAAAGATAAAAAGTACGTATCGTCCAAATTAAAGTTAGCCCGTCCAAAGAAGGCAACCAATTTGTTTGAGTTGGCATAACTAGAAACATTAGCTAAACCATTAGCGAAATCCAATGCGGCACCGATGTTATTATAAGTAAATGCATCAGTTAGAAAATTCCCAGCTTGGGTAAAATCCCCTTGATTTAAAAATTCTTGGTAAGAATAACCTCCCAATAAAGCGACTCCAAGATTACCTAAAGTTTCGTAATAATTCAGCGTAGCCTCGAATAGATCATTTAGCCTTTCATTATTTGCAATAGTGGCGAGACCATTTCTACCAAACCCACCTCCAAATTTAGCTGTCTTGGGAGAATAAGATCCCCTCCACTCAGTTTCTCTCTGGGTGGAATAAAATAATGCACCGCTAAACTTGCTAGTGAAATTGTATTCTCCACGAATACTGGCTAAAAGACTGTTATCTCGACCGTCTGCAATGTTTTGTTCAGCAATAGATACAGGATTGAACCAGTCAAAAATATCTCGCTCAGAATAGCCTCCAAAATCAGGTCTTTGAGGGTTTGGATCAAAAACTGGGAGCGTTGGATTGCTTATAATTGCGTATCTAAAAGAGTTTTCGTTTCCAAATTCTCTCTTGGCTGATGTATTGGAAATATTTACTGTAAATGTTGCTTTGTCGTTTAAAGCTCTTTGAGTCAGACTTAATCTTGCATTTAATTGGTCAAATCCGGAATTAATCCCCACACCGTCTACATTACGGGAATTGATCGAAACTCTATAACTGGTGCTTTCATTACCACCTCCAAGCGAGAGATTGTTGATGAAACTAAGTCCTGTATTTGTAACCTCATCAAACCAGTCGGTACTTCCACCAAGATCTCTGGAATTAGGTACTGCCTTGTATTCTTCAGCATCCATGATACTGATCGTCCTAGCTACGTTTTCGATAGCAAAGCTACTGTTAAAATCAACTACAGTTCTTCCCTTTCTACCTTTTTTTGTGGTAACCAAGATCACACCCGCTGATCCTCTAGTACCATAAATCGCTGCTGCAGATCCATCTTTTAATACATCCATGGACTCGATATCATTGGGGTCTACTGTACTCAATGAGGCACCAATAACACCATCAATAACAACTAGGGGCGAGGCATTTTCTCCAATAGAGGATATTCCTCTCAAACGCACATTAAATCCAGAGTTTGGATTTCCTCCTGGCCTAGCGATATTTAGACCTGCAACTTTTCCTTGAAGTAATTGCGTTGGATCATTGACAGTTCCTTGATTGAAATCCTCTGATTTGACACTTGTTACAGCACTTGTGATTTCCTTTTTTTCTTGCGTACCATATCCTACTACTACAACTTCATCCAGCGCTTGTATAGATTCAGAAAGCTCGATGTTGATCTCTGTCCGATTACCAACCAATTCTTCGGCTGTTTGGTAACCGATAAAAGTCACTACCAAAACATCAGTTGGACTCACATTATCAATAGAGTAGTTTCCCTCTAAATCAGTGATAGCACCTCTAGTGGTGCCCTTAACTAAGATGCTTACTCCAGGAATTCCGTCTCCTAAGTCTGCGTCTGTTATTTTTCCTGTAATCCTCTGTTGCTGCGCGAAAGCTAAGTTGCTTACGCAAAAGATCAGAAAAGAGAACAACACGAAAATCATTCGTAGTTGTTTTTTCATTTGGTTATTGGGTTAATTGTTGATTGCCTAAGATTTCACAATCTAGCGGAAATTGATTTTAGGTTTTAGTTATAAATCAGGAAATTAAAGAATGTTTTTGATTTTTGTTAAAGTTTTATAAAAAAAAAAATTTCTTAACCACTCTTTATTAAAGAAAATCAAATTATCATTTGGAGGTTAAATCACGTCATTAGTTTTTATGTATATCCCTAATTGCAACAGTAAGAGGCACAAATTGACTTAATATATGGTAAACACTAGTATTAAAGCTGCTTCGATCACTCATCATTGGTCTTCCAACCTGAGAAGCAAAGAAAATAAGGTAACTGGCATCATTGCGGATAATCATGTTAGCTTTTATAATTATCTAATTTTCAATCTTAATCAATGGCTACTGTTTTATTAAAAGTAGCCTACCCCTGAATGAGCTATTTATTAGAAAAATTAAGCAAATAATTTATCATAAAACGCGGACAATTGTCCTAAAATATTCTGACGACATATAAAAAATAAAACTACTTCTTCCAATCTCTAAATTTTTCTGGATTTAGAATCGACATCGGGAAAAGTAATGCCATTTTTTATCCATCCTGGAAATACGAAAATGGAACTTGGATTAAAGGTAAATCGTTCTCGAAAGTACCAGAGCAAAAAGAAGTTAGGAGAATAGCTCCTATCACAGTAAATGATGAAAATATTGTTGGCACCAACGAATTCTGGCGCTTAATATTGGATAAAACCTGAGTAAAATCATTTGCTTAGTCCTTAATTTCCGATAGTTTTGCCAACCCAAAAAAGGCTATCATTTATTAAAAAAAATTGAGCTTTGCTCCTGATTACCTCAAATTTACATTCTAATTGATCAAATCTAGAAATTTATATAATGCGTTTATTTAAAACCATAATTGGCTTATGCTTGCTTTTTAGCATGCTATCCTGCCAAAAACAAGTAGATTACTCTATTGTTATTTCAGATGGTACTTATTTGGCGAATGCCCAAAATAGAATCACTGAGGTTATCATACACGATATCTTTTCTCCTCCTGTGGCCGCTAGAATTTATTCTTATTCCAGTCTAGCTGCCTATGAAGTTGCTGCTGCTACGGATCCAAATTACGTCTCTCTTTTGGGACAATTAAATGGTTCAGAAAAAACAACCTTTTCACCATCGGAGGATGTGTATTTACCACTTGCTTCTTTAGCCGCTTACTATTATGTAGGTACAGGATTGATTTTTTCTGAAGATATGATGAATGAACATAGAGATGCAGTATTTGCTGAACTAAAAGAAAAAGGAATTCCTGATGATGTTTTTGAAGCTTCCATAGCCTTCGGAAAGGAAGTTGGAGATGTAATAAAAGTGTATGCTTCTAAAGATAATTATCACCAAAGTAGATCATTCCCAAAATTCACAGTTACAGGTGAGTTTGGGACTTGGGAACCAACACCACCTGCCTATATGGAGGCTATCGAACCGCACTGGAATAAAATCAGAACTTTCGTCTTAGACTCAGCGGCTCAATTTAAGCCTTTGGCGCCACCTCCATTTTCGGCGGAACCCGGTTCAGAATTTTATAAAGTAGCCAAAGAAGTTTATGATGCAGCCGTAAAAGCTGATCCTGAACAACAAGATATTGCTTTGTTTTGGGACTGTAACCCTTACAAAATGAATGTGAAGGGTCATGTGATGTTTGCGGAGAAAAAAATCACTCCTGGAGGTCACTGGATGAGTATCGCCGCTATTGCCAACAAAGCTGCCGAAAGAGATTGGAAAGCATCTGCAGAAACTTTTGTGTTGACAGGAATTGCCCTAAATGAGGCATTTATTTCTTGTTGGGATGAAAAATATCGCAGTAACCTAATCCGTCCAGAAACTTATATTAATCAGTATATCGATGAAGAATGGGTTCCGATATTACAAACTCCCCCATTTCCAGAACATACCAGCGGTCATAGTGTAGCCTCATCCGCAGCAGGGTATACTTTAGGACAATTGTTTGGAGATGAATTTCATTTGGTGGACAGTTCTGAAGTAGCCTATGGTTTACCTATCAGAGAATATGATTCTTTTAGCCAGGCCTATAAAGAGGCTGCCATAAGCAGATTTTATGGTGGAATTCATTACATGCCAGCTATTGATTATGGTGTTACTCAAGGCCTTTCTGTGGGGGAATATATTTGGGAAAACATTAGCACTAAACCTGAAAGATTAGCAAAATCAAATTAAAGAAAGCGGTCCAAAAAGGACTGCTTTTTTTGTATCCCATATATCAGAAAGAGTTAATAAAATTCTAAGAAATCGTTAAGAATAGGGCTTTTAGCCCTGTTTTTGTTTTAAATCACAGGGATTATCCCTATCTTCTCGGATATGCCTTTTTGAATGAAAAATAATTTTCATTCTCGTTTTTCAACTTAATACCACCCATGGCTAAAACCATTATAGTATCTAACAGATTGCCAATTAGTTTGCGTCATCGCAACGGCAAATTCGAATTTAAACCTAGCGCCGGAGGACTTGCAACAGGTCTTGACTCTATCTACAAATCGGGAGAAAATATCTGGATAGGCTGGCCTGGAAATACCGTCGATGATGCTGAACAAAGAGCTGAGATTATATTAGAACTTCATGACCTCAAAATGGCACCGGTTTTTCTTACCAAGAACGATGTTGAACAATTTTATGAAGGGTTCAGTAATGAAACTTTATGGCCTGCATTCCATTATTTCACTCAATATATGGTGTACAATCCTGAACATTGGGAGGCCTATGTGAGAGTGAATCAAAAATTTTGCGAAGCGATCATCAAAAAAGCAGATCCAGATGATACGATTTGGGTTCATGATTACCAGTTGATGCTTCTGCCTCAAATGCTGCGAGAGATATTACCGGATGCCACCATCGCATTTTTTCAACATATCCCTTTTCCCTCTTACGAGATTATAAGAATGATACCTTGGAGAAAACAAATTCTTGAAGGGGTATGTGGTGCTGATCTAATTGGTTTTCACACCTATGATGATATGCGCCACTTCTTAAGTGCCGTTGGTCGAATCACAGGAATGTCCGGTGAAAGTGGATATATTCAAGCTGAAAACCGAATCATAAATGTTGATTCTTTCCCGATGGGAATTGACTACAATAAATTTGCGAAACAAGCAAAAAGTAGAAAAACACAAAATATTGTTAAGGATTTTAGAGCGAAAGTTGGAGATCAAAAATTACTACTGACAATCGATAGACTAGATTATTCCAAAGGTATTCCTCAACGAATCCAAGTTTTTGATCAGTTATTAAAACAACATAAAGAGCTTCGAGGCAAGGTATCGATGATCATGGTCGTTGTTCCATCAAGGGACAAAGTAAAATCTTATAAAGAGCTCAAAGAAGAGATTGATCTTTTGGTAGGTAGGATTAACAGTGAATACTCTACTTTAGATTGGGTTCCTGTTCATTATTTTTATAGGAGTTTCCCATTTGAAGAGCTCAGTGCTTTTTATAGTATGTCAGATATTGCACTCGTTACTCCTCTTAGAGACGGAATGAACCTAGTTTGCAAAGAATTTGTAGCGAGCAAAACTAACCAGACTGGAGTTTTAATTTTATCCGAGATGGCCGGTGCATCAAAAGAGCTTCAAGACGCAATTTTGGTGAATCCAAATGACAGGCAAGGTGTCGTAGATGCTATCTATGAAGCTCTTTCTATGAATGAAAAAGAGCAAATAGAGCGGATCAATGCGATGCAGGAAAGCTTGAAAAAATATGATGTTTTTCAGTGGGTAAAAGTTTTTATGGATCGAATTGATCACGTGAAAGCTAAACAAGCAGAACTTACCTCAAAAGATGTCGATGCCAAGGTTATGAATGAAATTCAGACTAGTTTCAAAAACGCCAAAACCCCTATTTTCTTCCTTGATTATGATGGCACTCTCACAGGTTTCAAATCCAATCCCCAAGATGCAATACCTGATGCTGAGCTAAAAGGCTTGGTCAAAGACTTGAGTGGAAAAGCACAAGTTGTGATCATTTCAGGGAGAGACAAAGACACGCTTGGTAAGTGGTTTAAAGGTCAGAAAATCGATATGATTGCAGAGCATGGTGTTTGGGTTCATCGAAAAGATCAAACAGAAGACTGGGAACTCTATGCTGAAGTGGATGATAGTTGGAAAGACGACATACGTTCCATCATGGAATATTATGTCTTAAGGACTCCAGGCGCATTTATCGAAGAAAAACACCACTCTCTGGTATGGCACTATAGAAAAGTGGAAAGTGGTTTAGGAGACCTTAGAATGCGCGAGCTTTTCAGCCATTTAAAGTATATGGCGAGAGGACATAACTTACAGGTATTGGAAGGAAATATGGTTTTGGAAATCAAGCGTCCGGATATTAATAAAGGCCGAGCTGCCAATTCACTAATGAAAGGTCATGAATTCGATTTTATTTTGGCGATTGGTGATGATTGGACTGATGAAGATACATTTAAAGCAATGCCAAAAAACGCTTATTCTATTCGGGTAGGATATGCTTATACACAAGCGAATTATAATATTAAATCAGTAAAACAAGTAAGACAACTTCTGCATAAACTGGCAGATGCTTAAATCCTTCAAAAAATACCTGTAAAAGATTTACAGGTATTTTTTGTATAAATTTTTTAAAATTCTAATATCGAAATCTGTTAACTCACTGGAAATTTCATTTTGAACAAAATGAAGCTTGAAAGATTGTATGGCTAAGGCAGGATTACTGACATCATATCCTATAACCCTCAGTGCAATGATTGGGTCAAAAGAATTTTGAGGTAAAGAATCAGTATTATCCAAAGGAATAGAATTAACTCCATCCAATTCAGGGTAAACAACCTCTTCATCGTACCAAAACCCATAGCCCTCTCCTGCTAGTTTCTTCCAAGGGAAAAACTTATTTGGATCAACTTTTCTAGAGGGTGCAATATCCGAATGGCCAATGAAATTTGAGGTAGGTATTCCATATTTCCACTTCAAGCGTTTACAAAGAACCAACAGGCTTTCAATTTGCTCTTCAGGGAAAGGCTCGAAACCATTATTATCCAATTCTATCCCTATAGAAACTGAATTTAAATCTGTCACATGACCCCACTTCCCCCTACCGGCATGCCAAGAACGAAGGTAATCATTCAGCATTTGGACTATTGTACCATCTTTTCCAATAACATAATGAGAACTTACTTGAGTACTAGTTTTTGTAAATGTTTTGATTGTTTGTCCTAATGAGTCTTGGGCAGTATGATGTATTATCACAAAGTTGGGTCTACGGATGCTAAAGTTCGTAGTACCGATCCATTCATCAGTAATACTTAGGGTATCATAATTTAGCTCCTTTTTAGTTTCTGGAATTTCTCTATATGATTTAGCAACTTCTTTTACATTTTTCTTATACTCCCTGTTTATTTTTCTATAGTTATTTTGAGAGCAGGAAGAACCCAAAAAAATTAATCCAATGCAGAAATTGATTAGTAGTATTTTCGGAAATTTCATATTCTTTAATTTTTAATAGCCACACTTTTAATTTGTGTTCATCTGGCTAATATCCAAAGTTAATAGAAAAAGTACCAGCAAGATCCCCTTACAACTTTGCTCAAAAATTTAAATATCCTTTTAAAATTATTTTTGTAAACAAACTACTTTAGGACAATCAAAAACAACAATGTATTAAAAAAGGATTTCTAGAAAAGCCGAGGCAACCTATTTTTTAGGAATTGGAGGGACAGGAAAAAAATCCCTTTATAATGCAGCTCGCCAAAGCATGTATCTGAATGCTGATTTAATTGGAAAATCAAGAGAACTAATCAACGAGACTTTTGAAACGAAAACTTCCTTTTTCTTAATAATTTGGAAAAAGCAGATTACCACTTAGGCTCATGTTATTGAATTCAAATAATAAAAAACCCGCAGAAGAATTAATTTCTGCGGGATTACTTTTTAAAGGAAGTTGGGTTTATCTAATTTCTTCCCGATTCTAAAGGCGGCATTCATCAAACCAACATGGGAGTAAGCTTGGGGAAAATTACCCCATTGACTTCCTGTTTTTTGATCCACATCTTCCGAAAAGAGATTCAAATGGTTGCAGTATTTGATCAAGGTTTCAAATCCTTCGACTGCTTCATCAATTCTTCCTACACAGGCCAAAGCCTCGATATACCAAAAAGCACAAATCAAGAAAGTGGTTTCTGGGACTCCAAAATCATCCATATGCTTGTATCGATAGAATAGAAAATCCTTTGCCAATAACTCTTGTTCCAACGCTTTTAAATGTTCATTAGCCCGCTCCAAATTATCGCCAAAATATCCCATTGTTATGAGTTGGAGCGTCGAGGCATCCATGTAAGAAGAACCCACAGCCTGACCATAGGCTTTCTTATCGGGTAAATAGCAGGACTCAATCTTCTTTATTGCTTCATCTCTTAGGTGAATTGCCTTTTGGTACATATCGTCACTTTTCAATCGAATCCCTATTTTTGCAGCCGCGCTAGCACCTGCCCAGTGAAATAAAAACGTATAGCAGTGCTCTTGAGCCAAATTTCTAAACTCCCATAACCCAGCATCTTTTTCGTTCATTGTCGCTTCGATTTTATCGAGCAAGTTCATAATCATTGGTTTTGAACTACTCCGCTCTTCTTCAGTAAATCGCTGATCAGAATACAAGGGTAAAAGAGATACTAGAACTTGACCATATAGGTCATTCTGGATATGAGTATAAGCTTGATTTCCAAAACGTACAGGTTTATTCCCCAAATAACCATCAAGATCTGAAATCTCTTCAGTCAATAATGAATCGCCAGTAATGGAATATAAAGGCTGATACCGACCATTTTCTCCAGTATTAAGATTATGAATAAACTCAAAGTATTTTTCCAATTCCTCAAAGTGCCCAAGGCTATTAAAGCATGTCAAGGTATAATAGGTATCACGAATCCAACAATAACGATAATCCCAATTTCTAGTGGAGTCGGGTGATTCTGGCAGACTGGTTGTCGATGCAGCTATAATGGCTCCGGTGTCTTCATATTGGTGAATTTTAAGAATTAAAGCAGATCGTAATACATATTTCTGATGAAAATTTGGAATACTGGTAGATTTCGCCCATTCCTGCCAATAAGAGGTGGTGGCATGCAAAAATTTCTCAGAGGTCGTCTCAATTGGTGCTTCCAGAGGTCTCCCATAAGTTAAAACCAAATAAACAGGCCGATGAAAAGCAAAAGCTTTATCGTCAATAATGTAACTCATAGGAGCATTGGTAGTCAGTCTGAGCTCTTGATCAATCCCCATATATCTTATATGGTTACTTCCTAAGCTGGCATTTAACTTAACTTTACCATATCCAGTTACAGGTTCACATTTTATTTTAATTCTTGGAGAACCACCTAGACATTCAACTTTCCGAATGAGCATTAAAGGCTTATAGTATCTGTCATAATTTTTAAACCGAGGGGCAAAGTCAGTTACTTTGTAACTATTTTCACCGTAAGAAACCACAGTCTCCAAAATATTGGTATTCTCCCGGTAGGTTTGCGTAGTTTCAAAATCCTCCGATTCTGGCAAGATAGTAAACTGCCCTCCCCTTTTCCGGTCTAGCATTCCTCCAAAAATAAAATCAGAGTCAAATCTTGGTAGGCACAACCAACTGATATTGGTATCCTTTTCCACATGAGCAATGTAGGCGCAATTGCCTATCAACCCACTTCCATAGGTATGTTTTTTCATTAATGTCTTTTTTGATGAGTAAAAAAGTATTTGGCTACCGGGTTTGAGTTCAAGAAAATAAAAAGAAAGCCCTATTCCAAGGTTTTATTGTATTAAGGACTTCTTTTTACAAATACAGCTTCTTATCCCTGATATAATCAGCCACTCCTTCGGGAAGTAGGTATTTAACAGATTTTCCAGACAAGATGGATTTTCTGATAAAAGTTGCTGAAATATCTAATAGAGGTGCATCGATCAGTTTAATATTTTGATGCTCAAAAGTGGTAGTTTCTCCAGGCCTAGGATAAACAAAAATATCATAGTTGTCCAAGATCATTTCATAGTTTTTCCAACGCTTGAGTTGGCTTAGATTATCCGAACCTAAAAATAAACAAAACTGATGCTGTGGATATTGATCTGTCAAGTATGCCAGCGTATCGATGGTATAACTTGGTTTCGGCATGGCAAACTCTACATCAGAAGCTCGGAAATGGAAATTATCCTCGATGGCGAGTTCTACCATCCTCAACCTGTCAAATTCATGAATCAGCGATTGACGTTTCTTGAGTGGATTTTGCGGACTCACGATAAACCAAACCTGATCTAGATCAGTCCTGTCATGAAGTGTATCAGCAATGATCAAATGACCAATATGAATAGGATTAAAGGAACCGAAGTAAAGTCCTATTTTCACAAGTTTATTTGGCTATGAATTCACTGACCAATCTCTCTGCTTCGGCGGATGACACATCAAAGTCATCATTAACAATAGTCACATCAAACTGAGGTTCAAATTTCATTTCAAATTCTGCCTTGAAAATACGTCGAGACAATGATTCCTCAGATTCTGTCCCCCGATCATTCAATCTCATTTTCAATACCTCAAGGGAGGGCACTTTTACAAAAATCGCCAAAGCTTGGTCTCCGAAATACTTTTTCAAAGCTAAACCACCTTTTACATCTACATCAAAAATTACTGACTTTCCGGAATCCCATATTCTTTGAATTTCTTCTTTTAGTGTTCCGTAGAAATTCCCTGCGTAGACTTCCTCCCACTCGATAAAGGCGTCTTCATCAATTTTTCTTTTAAATTCTTCCTGTGAAAGAAAGTAATAATCTTTGCCGTGAACTTCATGACGCCCTCTTTTATCCCGGGTGCATGCAGAAATAGAAAATCCCAAATTTGGGATTTTTTTAATCAGATGTCTGACTAATGAGGTTTTACCTGATCCAGAGGGAGCAGAAAAAATTATGGCCTTTCCTTGGGTCATAGATTATTTGATCTCCTGAATTTTCTGCCGAATTCCGTCAGCCAATTCATTTGGTACCTTATGTTTGGTGCATTTTGTTTTTAACACATCCCGGATCGCTTGTTCTAAATGATAATGCTCAAAGCATGGTTGACATTTAGCCAACTTTTCTTTTAAAACTTCTTTGGAATTATCTATTTCTCCATCTAGAATACTTTCCAAAAGTTCAAAGCATTTGCTTGTATCGCCACACTTTAACTTTCGTTCACCGGATGTTTCTTCATTCATTTCCATGCGTAATTCTACTTTAAATTTCCTCCTCTTCCTCTGTATTGTAGCCCATATGTTGGGCATATCCTTTCAACTTTTCTTTTAATAAGTTTCTAGCCCTATGAAGCCTAGAACGGACGGTTCCGATTGGGATATCTAATATTTTTGCCATTTCCTCATAGGTAAATCCTTCCAAATCACAAAGAATTATTACCGTCCTAAAATCAATTGCAAGACTATTCAAAGCGTTGGATATCTCATCACCTATCATACCCTTCACTGATTCCGCTCTTAAATCAGTTGTGCTTTGATAGTCAACATCATCTGAGTTGTAATAAGTTTCAACTTCCTGATAATCTACTTTGGCAGGTTGTTTACTTTTCTTACGGTATTCGTTGATAAAACTATTTTTCAAGATCCGAAACAACCAAGCTTTGGCGTTTGTTCCCTGTTCAAAAGAATTGATAAAACGATAGGCTTTTAGATAGGTGTCCTGCACAAGATCTTTTGCATCATCCTCATCAAAGGTGAGTCTGTAAGCAAAATTGTACATAGAGTCAATGTGTGGCATAAACTCTCCATCGAAGATGGTGTTTTTCTCTTCCTGAGAATATTTCCTTCGCTGTACTTCCGACATATGTTTCAAAAGTAATAATTGAGTCAAATTATAACTAGGAATCGGGAACTTTTCCCTGCTTTTCCTTTATTTTGTCTGATGAATAGGCACTAAGTAGCCAAATCCCCTGCACTTAATTATATGTTTTTCATTAAGCTGTTTTCACAACTTCCACTTTCCGTTCTCTATTTATTTACAGATGTGCTATACCTTATTGCACGATTTGTCATTAGATATAGAAAGAAAGTCATTGATGAAAACCTTTATTATGCATTTCCAGAGCTATCTGAAGTAGAGCGAAAAAAGATCCGAAATCGTTTTTATCGAAATTTTACTGACACATTTGCCGAAACCATCAAAATACTGACAATATCGGAGGAAGAATTTAGGCGTAGATTCGTTATTGTCAATCAGGAAGGCTTAGATGCACCAGTAAAAAAAGGAATAAGTTCTTTGATGGTCACAGGGCATATTTTCAATTGGGAAATGGGAGTTGTAGGTACTAATTTATATTCTGAAGTTCCGATCGAAACAGTTTATCTCAAAGTAAATAATCCTTTCTTCAATGAGTTGATCAAAAAAATTCGGACACGATTTGGCGGATATGTAACTGAAAAAAGAGAATTTCGAAGAGCCATGCTTACCTTGGGTAAAAATCCCAGAATCGTACTTTTAGGATCAGACCAGCGTCCTCCTGCTTCCGAGAATAGGTATCAAAGAGAGTTTTTGAATAGGCCTGCTGTCTTTTTTGAAGGAGCTGAGTTTCTTTCAAAAAAAATGAACCTATTCGTGCATTATGGAAAACTGAAAAAAGTAAAAAGGGGCTATTATCATTATGAATTTGTGCCTTTGGCAAAGCCACCTTACGATTCTCATGGGCCACATAGTATCACTGATACCTTTTGTAAAATGCTGGAACAAAATATACGGGAGCAGCCAGACATGTATCTCTGGAGCCACAAGAGATGGAAAATCTCATAAATTGGGTAAATAGAAAAAAGATTAGAAGCTAGAATGGATTACCTAGAAAGTTTAAACCCACCTCAGCGAGAAGCTGTAGAACATACGGACGGGCCATTAATGATCATTGCTGGTGCGGGTTCCGGAAAAACCCGGGTACTTACTTATAGAATTGCACATTTGATCTATGCCAAAGGAGTAGATCCATTTAATATTCTTTCGCTGACTTTCACCAACAAAGCTGCCAGCGAAATGAAACATAGAATAGAATCATTGGCTGGACTAGAGGCAAGAAATACCTGGATGGGAACTTTCCACTCAGTATTTGCTAAAATCTTACGTGTAGAATCTGAAAAAATTGGCTATCCATCCAATTTTACAATTTATGATACAGATGATTCCAAATCCTTGATCCGGTCCATCGTAAAAGGAATGCATTTGGATGATAAAGTCTATAAAGCAAACACAGTTTTATCGAGGATTTCAGGTGCTAAAAACCGACTTATTCACTGGGAAGCTTATCAAAATGATCCCTTTGTAAAAGCGGATGATGAGGCTGCCATGAAGCCTAAAATGGGTGAAATCTACCAGAGGTACCAAGAAAGGCTTTTTAAAGCTGGTGCTATGGATTTTGATGATTTGCTTTTCAATACAAATGTTCTTTTTAGAGATCACCTTGATGTATTGAACAAATACCAACAGAGATTCAAATACATCATGGTAGATGAGTTTCAGGACACCAATGTTTCTCAGTATTTAATTACCAAAAAGCTAGCCTCCGTAAACCAAAACATTTGTGTAGTAGGTGATGATGCCCAAAGTATTTATGCTTTTCGAGGAGCTGATATTCAAAACATTCTAAACTTTGAAAAAGATTATCCAGATCTTTTTGTAGTTAAACTGGAACAAAACTATCGATCAACCAAAACTATTGTAGAAGCAGCCAACTCCATCATTGATAAAAATAAAGCACAGCTTAAAAAAGTTGTTTGGACTTCAAATCCTGACGGAGATCAAATCGAATTGATCAAAGCAAGTTCAGATAATGAAGAAGGAAGGATTGTAGCTAATACAATTTTTGAAGAAAAAAATAACAAGAAGCTCAGCAATAATGATTTTGCGATTCTTTACCGAACTAACTCTCAGTCCAGGTCAATGGAAGAGGCGCTTCGCAAAATGAATCTTACCTACAAGATTGTCGGAGGGCTTTCCTTCTACCAAAGAAAGGAAATCAAAGACTTAATGGCTTATATGAGGTTTACAGTAAATCCTGCAGATGAAGAGGCTTTTAAAAGAGTCATTAATTATCCCAAAAGAGGTGTGGGGGATACTTCTGTCGAAAAAATGCTTGTGGCTGCATATGAACACGATATTCCCCTTTGGGAAGTTGTAACCAATGCTCATAGCTTTTTGCCAGGCAGAGCGGGAAATGCTGTGGATAATTTTGCCACTTTGATCAAAGCATTCCAAATTGATGTGGAAAGAAAAGATGCTTTTGAGGCGGCAAATAATATTGCAAAGCAAAGTGGTTTGCTGAGAGAACTTTACGAAGATAAAACTATCGAGGGCCTCAATCGATACGAAAACGTTCAGGAACTTCTCAACGCTATCAAAGAATATGTTGACAATCCTGAAAATGAGGATAAAAGCTTAGGAGCATTTTTGCAAGAAATTGCTTTACTTACAGACAATGATCAGGATAAAGATCAAACTGAAGCAATCACTCTGATGACAATTCATTCCTCTAAAGGACTTGAATTCAAGCAGGTTTTTGTCGTGGGATTAGAAGAAGATCTATTTCCTTCTCAAATGATGATGCAAAGTAGAGAGGACCTTGAAGAAGAAAGAAGGTTATTCTACGTAGCTACAACAAGAGCAATGGATAAATTATACTTTACTTATGCTTTAACTCGTTATCGATTTGGTAGATTGTTAAATTGCGAACCAAGTCGG
Organism: Algoriphagus sp.; assembly: GCF_024642405.1. Taxonomy (GTDB): domain Bacteria; phylum Bacteroidota; class Bacteroidia; order Cytophagales; family Cyclobacteriaceae; genus Algoriphagus. The sequence goes on from NZ_JAHEBC010000028.1 coordinate 23,745, forward strand.
TTTTTAGAAGAAGTAGATCCCGCATGTATAAAAGTAAATAAAAGGTTAGCCAGTAAGGACATGCCTGGAGCTTTCCGAAAAGAAGGACTACCCGGAAGTTCTGGATTCATTGGAATCAAGAAGAAACCCGAGACGAGAGGGCCTAGTACAATGAAGGTACATACCCCAAGCCCTGACTTTAAACCCTCAAATACGAATAACCTGAGAGCTGAGCAACTGGTGGAACATCCCAAATTTGGTTTTGGGAAGGTTCAAAAAATTGAAACTGAAGGACTTAATAGAAAAGCAAGGATTCAATTCGAACATTTTGGAGAGAAAACTTTATTACTTAGCTTTGCGAAGCTCAGAATTATAGACTAATCGCCTACCTTCCTGCCTTTTGGTATTTTTTTGCTATCTTTTGTAAGCAAAAATGGGAGGTCACATGGAGCAAATAAAACCTGACAAACAAAAACTCATTTTGAAAGAATACGGCAAAAACGTTCAACGCCTGGTTGATCATATCACAGGTATTGAAGACCGCGAAAAGCGCACAGCAAGTGCCTATACCGCCATCGAAATTATCAAGCAACTCAATCCCCCTCTGAAGCAGGAAAATGATCAGAAATTATGGGATGATCTATTTATCATGTCTGATTTTAAATTGGATGTCGATAGCCCCTATCCAATGCCAGAAAAGGAACTGCTAGGAAAGAAACCTGAGCATATTGGCTATCCAAAAGGAGAGATCAAATTCAAACACTATGGCAGAAACATCGAAAAACTGATTGAAAATGCCATTGACATTGAAAATGATGAGGAGCAAGAAGCTGCTATTATTTTTATTGGCCAATTGATGAGAAGCTTTCATTCCACCTGGAATCGAGAAAATTTCGATGATGGAATCATTTTAGATGATATTAAAACCTTATCCAAAGGGAAACTTCATATTGACCTTGAAAAAGTAAAAGAAAACGGGCTTTTTGAATCTAACACTCGAAGAGATTTTAAACCCCCATTACAGGCTGAGCACAGCCATAAAAACAAGAGATCGCACACTAACAAACGTCGTCCTAATAACAATAACCATAACAAAAAACGTAGAAATTAATGGCATCATTTCGGGTCAAAGGGGGAAATCATTTAAAAGGTGAAATCATCCCGCAGGGAGCGAAAAATGAAGCCTTGCAAATCCTTTGCGCTGTCCTACTCACTTCCGAGGAGGTCACCATTGAAAAAATCCCAAATATTCGTGATGTCAATAAACTGATCGAGCTATTAGGAGACATGGGGGTTAAAGTGACCAAACTTGGTCCTGAAACCTATTCTTTCAAAGCAGATCAAGTAAATCTTGACTATCTGGAAACAGAGGATTTTTTAAAAAAAGCATCCTCACTTCGGGGTTCAGTTATGATTTTGGGACCTTTATTGGCAAGATTTGGAACAGGTAAGCTCTCAAAGCCAGGAGGAGACAAAATCGGAAGACGTAGAATGGACACCCACTTCTTCGGTTTTCAAAAGCTTGGAGCCAAATTCCGTTACGACGCCAAAAATGAAATTTTTCATATTGATGGAAAAAATCTAAAAGGATGCTACATGCTTCTGGATGAAGCATCAGTGACTGGAACCGCCAATATCGTCATGGCAGCCGTAATGGCAGAAGGAACTACTACTGTTTACAATGCTGCTTGCGAACCCTACCTTCAGCAACTTTGTGATATGCTTAATAGAATGGGAGCAAAAATCTCCGGCGTGGGTTCCAATTTGCTTACTATCGAAGGAGTGGAAAAACTGGGAGGCACCAAACATAAAATGCTTCCAGATATGATAGAGATTGGTTCTTTCATTGGTTTGGCAGCTATGACCCAATCCGAAATTACCATAAAGGATGCGCAGGTACAT
>NZ_JAHEBC010000218.1 GCF_024642405.1 Algoriphagus sp.
GGCGAATTGTGATACAAAAGTAGTGGTTTAATTTTCAAATACAAAACAGTCAACAGAAAAATATTTCTTAAACCATACTGACTTGATATTCTTTAGAGCCTGTCTTTTCTACAATACCTAACAATCATCAAAAGATAAGTAACTCATGGGCAAACAGTTTGGTTATATCCACAAAACTGAATAAGGGATCTCCATATTACCAAATTTAATTTTGTAGAACTCTCTAAATCGTCAGTATTGTCTAAAAATCAAGTACCTTTGTGAAAAATTTCTCAGAATGACTCAAGCCAAACACCAAGCCGGATTTGTAAACATCATCGGAAAACCCAATGTTGGAAAATCAACTTTGATGAATATCTTGGTTGGCGAGAGACTTTCCATTATTTCCTCTAAAGCACAAACCACTAGACACAGAATTCTAGGACTAACTAATTCTGAAAATTATCAGATTGTATTTTCTGATACCCCTGGAATGCTGAAGCCTCAGTACGAGCTTCACAAAAACATGATGAGCTTTGTTAACATCTCTTTGGAAGATGCTGACGTGATTTTATTTGTCACCGATCTGTATGAAACTGATGAGGAAATCGAGGATATTATCACAAAAATCAATAATTCTGGAATTCCAGTAATATTAGTCATCAATAAAATTGATTTGGCTAAAGAAGGCCAATTGGATACGGTCACAGAATATTGGACTTCCAGGGTTAAGGCCGCTGTAGTCATCCCAATTTCTGCTGGCGAGAAATTCAATACCGATAAGATTCTTCAGGAAATACTGGAAAGACTTCCAGAACATCCTGCTTTTTATGATAAAGAGGAATTAACTGATCGATCCGAAAGGTTCTTTGCCTCTGAGATTATTAGAGAAAAAATCTTTAATAACTACAAAAAAGAAATTCCTTACAGTTCAGAAGTAAACATTGAGGAATTTTATATAAAAAATAAAGTCATCCGAATCCGAGCTACCATCTATGTGGAGCGAGATAGTCAAAAAGGCATCATCATCGGAGACAAAGGGAAAGCAATCAAGAAAGTTGGAATTGAAGCGAGAGAGGAACTTGAGAAATTCTTTGGCAAGCAGGTAATGCTTGAGACTTTTGTCAAAGTCGAAGCTGACTGGAGAAAAAATAAATTGAAATTGAAAAAATTTGGGTACGACCCAACTTGATTATGGCAAATATAGTAGCAATTGTAGGTAGACCGAATGTTGGTAAGTCTACACTATTTAATAGACTTGTAGAGGAGCGTAAAGCGATTGAGGACAACATGAGTGGTGTGACCCGAGATCGTCATTATGGCCATGCTCAGTGGACGGGCAAATTTTTCTCAGTCATTGACACAGGCGGATATGTAACCGGTTCAGAAGACATCTTTGAAGCAGAAATTCGTAAGCAGGTAAAATTAGCAGTGGAAGAAGCTGATGTGATTTTGTTTGTAGTGGATTGTCATGATGGCTTGACTGATTTAGACACTGAATTCGCCCAGGAACTTAGAAGCACCGAAAAACCAATTTACATCGTCGCGAATAAAGCCGATAATCAAGAGAAAAGCTTTATGTCTGCAGAATTCTACGCACTAGGATTATCAGATTTTGAAGTGTTCCCGATTGCTGCTGCAAGTGGAAGTGGCACTGGAGATCTTTTAGATAGTATAGTAAGTCATTTTGAAGATGAAGGAGACGAGGATCCAGATGCCGGGATTCCTAAAATCTCTATTCTTGGAAGACCAAATGTGGGAAAATCTTCCTTTTTGAACGCATTATTGGGTAAGGAAAGATCTATCGTAACTGATGAAGCTGGTACAACTCGAGATGCAATTCATACGAGATACAAGCTTTACGGACAGGATTTTATTATCACGGATACTGCAGGAATTAGAAAAAAAGCGAAGGTCACAGAAGATATAGAGTTTTATTCGGTGATGCGGTCATTAAGAACGCTTGAGGAGTCTGATGTAATCATCGTGATGGTGGATGCATCAAGAGGATTAGAGGCTCAGGATATCAACTTGATTAGCCTTGGAATCAAAAACAATAAAGGGATCATGATTATGGTCAATAAGTGGGACCTGATAGAAAAGGACCACAAGACTATGAATAGGGTAAAAGAAGATATGCTGGAGAGATTGGGCGAAAATAAGTGGATTCCGATCATTTTCACCTCAGTGACAGAAAAGCAAAGAATTTTTCAGGCGATCGAATTAGCCGTGAAAGTTTATGAGAATAAAACCAGGAAAGTTCAGACTTCTAAACTTAACGACGTTTTGCTTCCTGAAATTGAAAAATATCCTCCACCGGCATGGAAGGGAAAGTACATTAAGATCAAGTATGTCACTCAGTTGCCAACGAAAAATCCTGTATTTGCTTTCTTCTGTAACCTACCTCAATACATCAAATCCCCCTATACCAGATACCTTGAAAACCGGCTTAGAGAGAACTTTGAATTTGATGGAGTCCCTGTAAAAATTATTTATAAAAACAAATAAAAAATATTTAAACGGTTACTTGTTTTTATTCAAAAAGTAATAATACATTTGCGGTGTAATTAAGAAAATCACAACAAATGAAAAAGGTATTTGCAATTTTCGCAATCTCTGGCGTAATGTTCGCTACTTCTTGCGGTAACAAAGAAGTTAAAGAAGAGACTGTTGAGGTAACTGAAACAGTTGAAACTGTTGAAGAAGAAGTTATCATCGAAGACACTACTTCTGATTCTACTGAAGTAGTTATCATCGAAGAGACAGTTGAAGAGGTTAAATAATTAACCCACTTCTCAAAAAGATCGAGTCCCGGAAATTTCGGGACTCTTTTTTTTGTACTTTTCAGCATGCTAGTTGTCTCTCATTTGGAAGAAATATTCTCCAAACATCTTCCTCCTGCAGCAATTCCCAATTGCATTTCTATTTGGAAAGATCAACCTTTTCACTTTAAAGTTACTTCTAGCAGAAAAACCAAACTTGGAGATTTCAGATATAAAAAAAATCAAAAATTTCAGACGATCACGCTTAATTCAGATCTCAATCCATATCAGTTTCTTTTAACCTATATTCATGAAGTAGCCCATTTACATGCTTTTCAAAAATTTGGCTTCTCCATCAACCCGCATGGGAAGGAATGGAAATCCACATTTCAACAATTATTGTTTCCATTTTTGAAAGAAGACTTTTTCCCGATAGATATCTTAATCCCACTCAAGAACCATATGCGAAATCCGAAGGCAAGCTCAGCCGCTGACCTCTTTTTGATGAAAGAAATGAGCAAATATGATTTAAATAATACAGTAACGGATCAAGTTTTTCTTTCTGATTTGAAACCAGGAAATAGATTTATTATCTCCGGCAGAAAATTCGAAAAAGCAGAAACACGAAGAACTCGGGTTATCTGTATCGAAATTCATTCAGGAAAAAAGTTCCTAATAGCTTTGATGGCAAAAGTAATTCCCGCCTGATTATTCCCTTTCTTCCCCTATTTGATTGTCAGGCTGTGAAAAATCTTTTGGTTGTGGTAAGTCATGAATAGAATTAATACCGAAGTATTCCATAAACTTACTGGAAGTTCCAAAAAGTAAGGGCCTCCCTATTCCGTCTGATTTTCCTTTTACTTCCACCAGTTCCTTATCCAAAAGTTTCTGAACGGAATAATCAGAGTTAACTCCTCTTATTTGCTCAATATCTCCTTTGGTTACTGGTTGTTTATATGCAATTATAGAAAGCGTTTCTAGCTGTGCAGTTGAAAGTCGTTTTTGGGATTGCTGCTTTAGTAATATGCTAATACTGGTTTGATAGGCAGGTTTAGTAAGAAACTGGAAACCTCCACCCAAATTTTCTAAAGCAAAAGAGAAATTGTCAGAGTCATATTTCTCTTTCAATTCCTCTATTGCTAATTCTATGTGTTTTATTGGAACTTCCGCTTCAAACATTTCAGTCAGACATTTACCTATCTCTTCCGTCCCTATTGGGGATGGAGCACAAAAAATCAACGCTTCAATATGCCGATGAAGAAATTCCAATGATTATTTTTTTGCAAGCTTTGCCTCGATGGAATGCATGGTATGGGGTACAGCTTTTAATCTTTCCTTTGAAATAAGCTTACCGGTATCTACACAAACGCCATATGTTCCATTTTTAATTCGGATCAATGCGTTTTCGAGATTGATAATAAATTTTTGTTGCCTTGCAGCTAATTGATTCAAACTTTCTCTCTCCAAGGTATCTGCACCATCTTCGAGTAGTTTAGAAGTGGAGGCTGTAAAATCTGTCCCACTATCATTTTTTTTACTTAAGGTCTCCTTTAAAGAATGTAATTCCTCTTTTGCTATTGCTAATTTATGAAGTATAATATCTTCAAATTCTTTTAGCTCTCCAGGGGAGTAAGCTGTCTTGCCTTCCTGACTCATAATGCGCTAGGGTTAGATGATATAATTGGGACGTATATTTTTGCTAATTGTTCCCTAAAATACATTTAGCTCGCTTAATTACAAAGGGGAATTAAAAAGGAAGATTCTAAAACCCAACCAACATTTAAGCAAAAAAATAATAGTCTATCTTAAGACTACTCATTTTCAGTTGTTTACAAAAAATATTTGAAACTAACTTTATCCAATAAATTAGTATTTGGTGGAAAAATCATGTTTTTCTATGATTAAAATAAGCTGTCATGCGACAGCTTTTTCTTCACTGAGAATTTTTTCAAGTCTTCTTTGCAACACAAGCAAATCAACATCCATCCTATATTTCATCAACAAATACTGATGAACTTCCTTGAGTTCTTTATTTTCTGTGATGCAAATAGATTGAAGAGCAAGAGTAATTAAGTCATTTTCCATCATTTTGGGCTTTATTCCATTAATTTATAGATTTTTCTTGTGATCTAACAGAAAATTTTCATTTAAGTTAAAGTCGAGCCGCAATAACAATAGTCTTTTTTATAATCTTTACTTGTCCTTGTAAATCAAATAGTTCTACCAATAAAATATAATAACCAGGCCTCACTTTACCCCCCAAGTCATCTGTTCCAGTCCAAGTATAGATTCCAGAGCTTCCCAAAATTGCATTTCTGTCTAGAACTTCAATCAATCTACCGTTAATATCATAAATTTCGAAAGTCCCTATCCAACCACTTTGGTCCAAATTATAAGAAACTGTCGTGAAAGTATTTCCATTACTTCCCTCGGGATCAAAGACCTCTGGGCTGATATTGATTATTCCGGAATCAAATTCTCCATTAAAGGCCTGAGAGTTTTTCCTCCCCGGAGTTCCATAATCTTCATTGCCAGAAGCGGAATGCCAATTGATTTTCAAATCTGCTGGAGATTCCGAAGAAATCCTTTCTAGAGAAACTCCTTTAGAATCTTTTAACAAAGCATGATGCATTTCTTCATCATAGGAAAACTTCTCCAAAATCCCTTCATCTTGATTTAGAAGCACGACAGTTCCTCCAGCTATTGGGTAGCTCGGTAGCGTTTGAATTTGAAGAAAAATACTCGAATAAGATTTGGGGAAATCCTGCCTGAGTTTTAGGGTATCGGTTGTGACCGCCAAAAAGCTACTGGGTGGTAAAATAAATCCTTCTTTTTTAATAATTCTCTTTTGATCCGGATTGCCATTTTCATCTAAGTTGGCTAAACTCATTTTACCTACATCAATATAATTAGGACTATTATTAAATAGCTCAACAAATTTTGGCCTTCCGGTTTTTGGATTAAACAGGAGCTCATTTATTAAAACATCTCCAATTTTTGCAATCGAAGGAAGAATAAGATTATGTTCTTTTAATTCTAATTCATTTCCTGAACAATCGAAGATCCCATCAATTAATACACTATGTAAGATGGACTCTTGAGCAGGCTTTTCAAGCTTAATCATAAGAGAAGATGAAGAATTTCGAAATATTGAATCAATTTCTAAACTGGGATTAAAAACGAAATTCTCTTTTTCAAAATTAGATTGTATAGGTTCCGAAAAATGGATGATAACTGTTACCGAATCATGGAATGAAATTTCATTTATCATTGGAGGAGTTTCATCTGGACTTAGGTTAAACACAGAATTTTCTCTTCCTGGCGTTCCTCTAAATTGATCTAAGGAAGCTTTCAAAAACTCTGATTGCTCACATGCTAAATAAGGATTCGTCACTTCCAGACTGTATCCAGCATTCGCAAATTCACTGCTGTTCCAACTTGCTGAGGAATAACTTAAAAAATCGATAGTATCCCCATGTCTATCCTCTAAACGTAACTGATCTCCACTGTTCAATAAAGTAGGCCATGAATTCAAGGGAATAATTTTCCCAAAACTTTCCATTTGATCAGTTTGGTTACCGGGTACCAAAAGGACATATTCCAAAGGTTCAATCCACACATCCGGGATAAGAACAGTTGACCGAGAATTTGACCAAGTCAATCCATACGTTCGAATGGGGTAATCTGCTACGTTTAGCAGTTCCACATATTCCACATTTGGCAAGTCAAGATCTGCTTTTGGAGCTGGCATGATCTCATTGATCACCAAGG